>JAEUUR010000337.1 GCA_016787465.1 Saprospiraceae bacterium
AAATTCTTGAAAATCAATTGTTTATCGCCGTTCCACAATTATTTTTTTCCACGCAAGCCCGGTTGTTGTAGCGATACGAAAAAGGTAAAATCCTGGATCCAAGTCTTTGATGTTGATGGGATAATTCACACCGGTTTGGACGTAGTCCATTTGAAGAACCACCCTTCCGTTGGCGTCGTGAAGCGAAGCCGTCATGTTTTGATGAAAAGAAGGTGCCACATAAAAATTAAAGAACTCGGATGCCGGATTTGGGTAAAGGTCGAAATCAATCTGATTGAGTTGTTCATTCACACTCGTATAAACCACAACAGGTTCTGAAATGGTGTTATGACCGGAATTAGGCCCGGTATTACCCGGTTGTACTTTGCCAAAAAATTTAGGCCCCAGTACATAGGGGTAAACCGGTGTTTGCGCCGCATCAATGGTTACAAAATAGGCATAGGTTCCGGAGGGATATTCCGGTGTGACGCAAAAACGACCGTTCCATTCATCCAGGTCGCCGAGGCCAGGCACATATTCGTAATCCTCGACATAAGCCCCCAGAGGATAAATGACCAGCGCCGGCCCATGTTGATCAGCAGCCAGGGCGGTTCCATTGGGCAAAGTAGTTCGATCCGTAATATTTCGCAGCCGGTAACTGCTCTGCATGCGGGTAATTGGCCCGCTTCCGTCGGTGTTTTTATAAGCGTAAGCACCGTAGATCGGAAAACCGTCGAATGCAAAACCAATTAAAGGCGCGTGGGCACTGCTGTCGGTATCATCGTAAAGGCAGGTTGGGTTCACGTGCAGGTGGTATTCGTGCATGTTATTGGGATGCCCGAGGCATGGATCGAAAGTTTCCATGGCCAGATGTTCGAAGTAAAAAGCGTTTTGAAACCAAACATTCTCCTCCTGCCAACTTTTGGCATCCTTCGGATTGTAAATGGAAACCCCATTAGTCCACAAGCCAATATGACCATACGGCGTTTGAATTTTATTGCCGGTATTCTCCTCCGGGTGTCGGGTGATTTTAAATACAAAATTTTGAGATTCAGGAAACCAAGGGTTGTTGGGCCAGTCGTAACCAATTGGAATCCAATCGGCGATGTTATTGGTTGAAATATACACATTGTTGACGGAATATTGAACTTGCTGGACATTGGTTGGAATGCCAGCAAACCCTGTTTGGCCAGCGTAGTTAACAATCCAGGAAGCTACTGCCGGATCAGTTTGTCCGAACACAGCATTTCCACCCGTTCCCAAAAACAGCAACATCAACATATTGGCACTCAGCAGGAATCGAAGCTCCTTCAGGCTTTTTGAAAAGTGTTTTGGCATTTTTTTTAATGTAAAATTTAAATTAGAAAATTAAAAATGTAAAATTAAATCGGTTAGACGGCCCCGTTAACAATTGGTTTAAACAATCTGTTTCAGAATACAACAAATGGGTGATTGTCTCCCCCTACCCCGCCTACGTACCTTTGTACCATCAAAAAAATCACACAACCACCTATTCTTTCAACATGAAAACATTGTTCATCACCATCATCACTCCGGTGCTTTTATTCGCCCTCATTTTTGGCCTGATTTGCTTTTTCGCCCCAATCCTCATGCTGATCATTCCGGCAGTATGGCGGATCAAAGCATTGCACAAACAGACTAAACTAACCTTCAACCGCATTTAAACCATGGAAACGATCAAATTTATCCTGGCCGGTTGCACCTTTGTCATCCTGTTCGTTGGAATCAAAGCATGGCTGCATGGATATGCCATCATCCAACAAAATTCCATCAAACGTTTCGACGATTTGTACTAAACCGGTCGCCATATGAATTGGATTTCCTATTGCCTCATTACCATCATTTTATTCAGCGTTCATGATACCACCCTCAAGCAGCTTTCCAACGCGGTCAGCAGCACCATGGCAAGCATGATGATCAACCTGAGCGCGGCCGTTGTCCTGTTCATTTACCTGTGGCTAAAACCTGGCTCTTTTCAACAGACAATGGGAGAGATTCGCCTCGACAAAAATTTGTTTTTCCTTGTTCTAGCCGGCGTATCACTGGGTGTAGCCACGCTTACCTTCATGAAAGCATTTGAACAAGGCGGCAACCTATCCATCGCTGTTCCAATGGTTTATACAGGAGTTATGGTATTATGTATGCTGGCAGGGTTCCTTTTCTACAAGGAACAAATCGATTGGAAACAACTGGCCGGTGCATTATTGGCTATTGGAGGCATTTACCTCATGTCGAAAGGGCAAATGGAGGGCTAACCACACAGATTTCACTATTTTTTTTTCAAAAAACTTTATGGAACGATTCACTTCGCTTGCCAAAGCACATGGCACGCCCCTGCTCATCTTTTCTCCCCAGGCTATTATCCGTCAATACCGCAAGTTGCAAACAGCCTTGCCGCAAGTTAAACATCATTATGCGCTCAAAGCGCTGCCTTACGAAGGGTGTGTACAAGCTATAACCTCTTGTGGCGGCTATTTTGATGTGGCAAGTATCGGGGAAATGGAAATCATCAAACAAAACGCGCCCGAAAAGTTGTCTACCAGCATTTATACGCACCCTATTAAAACAAAACAGGATATTGAATCGGCTCTGGAATATGGCATCCAAACAATGGTGGCCGACAATATGGAAGAATTAA
>JAEUUR010000375.1 GCA_016787465.1 Saprospiraceae bacterium
GGCACTGTGATTGCAGAATCAATTGTCTCTATTCCGTCGGGTACAACGGTAATTGATTTAGGGTTTCAGGTGCCAATCGGTACGGACTATTTATTGACTACCGACGCTGATTTTAGTCTGAATTCCATTGGTTCATCTTCGCCTCAACTGCGCAGAAGTACAGCTGGCATTACATTTCCTTATGTGGTGGATGGTGTGCTATCTATCAAGAATTCCTCCTTTGATCAAACCCGGTATTATTATTTTTATGATTGGAAAGTTGAATTGCCAGGTATAGTTTGCGAAAGCGATCGTGTGCAGGTGTGGGCGTTTTTCCCGCAAAACAGTTCGGTAAAAGAACCGACTTGGGCTGCCGGCATGCAATTGTTCCCGAACCCGACTTCAGGCATGGTAAAAGTACAGATTCCAGCATTTTCTGGAGGAGGTCTCCAGCTTAGTTTAAAAAATGCGCAAGGCTCACAAGCATTCAGCAAGAGTTTCCACTTTGCACCGGGCGTTGCTTCCTTGGAATTGGAATTCAATCAGTTGCCCAAAGGAATTTATTGGTTGGAGTTTAGCTCAAACGATGGCATTTCTGTACGCAAAGTGATTGTGCAATAAAACAACCTAATTACAACCCCGACAGACTAACGGAGATTTTTTCGCACAGATGTTACGCAGAACATCACAGATTTTGCACACAAACTTGCTGCATAACATCTGTGCGAAATTTTATGAACACACCCTAAATTTCTTCTTCCAGGAACCGCACCCCATATTCTTCGAGTTCGGCCATAATAGGCTCGTACACTTCCGGCATCGTGGGAATATTTACACCGGTCGTAGAAATTTTTCCCTGCATCAACAATTTCACAAAAATACCCAAGGGCAGGCCTACAAGTCGCGACATGGCTGTGTCTTCACTGTTGGAGCCCTTCATCACCAGGGTAGAGGTCATTTTGCGTTTTTTGCGTTGCAGTTCGTATTCAAAAACATGCTGCATGATCACCATGTCCTTATCCTGTGGTTTCAGCGCCCATTTTTCGAGCAGCAAATTTTCAAGGATCAAGGCCGGTGTGGCATTTTGAAGGTGGATTCTGCGTTTGCTGAATAAACCGAGCCACTCCAGTTTTTGCATGACGTCGCTTTGAGGGTCGGTTTCAAGCATCTTGGCCACCCGGTCTTTCACGGATCCGGTGTGTTGACTGATTCCCAAAAACGCTTCCATCAAATCATGGTAGGTCAACTTGTCGCTGTCGACAATCGGGAATGTGGCATCAGTTAATCCAATTCTCACCAATGCATTCCATGCGTCGCAAAACCCAACGTGTCGGATGGTGCCACGGAACATCGTACGGATATTTTGTAATCCGTAAGCATCGCGGTACAACAATGAATCCCGGTTGGCATATACCTCCCATTGTCCCATTTCAGGAATATTTACAGGGCGATATTGCCGGAATAACCTGCGATAAGGAATATATTTCAATTTTCCGTCTTCCAGAAACTGAGCGGTGCCCTGACCAGCAAGCACTACATTTCGGGGGTTCCAGGAAAATTTGTAATGCCACGGATTGTCGTCGCTTTCCGGAGCCACTAGGCCGCCGGTATAGGAATAAAACGCCGTGATTTTTCCACCTGCATTTTTTATTTGATGAATGCGTTGCATCGCGCTCATGTGGTCTATGCCAGGATCAAGGCCTAGTTCGTTCATAAAAACCAGCGCGCGCTGGCGAGCTTCGTCGCCCAGGCGAAACACCTGCTTGGAAACATAGCTTGCCGTCACCATATGTTTGCCGAGAGCAATACAATCCTGAGCCACTTCAAGATGCATCTGGGGCGGCAACAGGGAAACAACAACGTCGTGCCTGGCGATTACATCCCGGCGATCATTGGGCTTGGAAGCATCGAGCCAAATTGCACGGCCATGCGTGTGATCGTTCACTTTTCTGCGGGCCAATTCTATGTCGGCATCGCTCACTGTTACCAAAAAATTATGTTGCGGTGCTTGCGATAAAATGTAGTTGATCAGCGCGGTGGCTGACCGTCCGGCGCCAATAATAAGGATATTTTTCATGAAAAAGACTTGGAAAGTAGATGGCAAAATTAATAAAAACACCAAAACCTCCACAGCCCCAGGCGACTTTTATTCAGATCACTTCCTTAAATGACCATGATCATCAGCTACGGCGAATACCACCAACTTCCTTTGCATCCTTATTTTCAAACAGATGCAGCATAAAACCATTATCGAACCCTTCAGAATCAAAGTCGTTGAAAAAATCAGAATGACTGATGAAGCGGAGCGAATCGCCTTTTTAAAACAAGCCCAATACAACCCATTTCTCCTGCACTCCAGCGAAGTATTAATTGACTTATTGACCGATAGTGGCACATCCGCAATGAGCGCAGAACAGTGGTCGGGTATCATGCGTGGCGATGAAAGTTATGCCGGTGCTTCAAGTTGGCTGAGAATGGAAGCAGTCATTAAAGACCTTACCGGATGTCCGTATATCCTGCCGACACATCAGGGACGCGCTGCAGAACATTTGCTATATGCTCGGCTGGGCGGCCCTGGAAAAATCTTTTTAAGCAATACCCATTTTGATACTACAAGGGCAAATATTGAATTTAGCGGAGCCACAGCAATTGATATACCAGTTCCGGAAAACAAACAAACTGACCTGCTTCTGCCGTTCAAAGGCAACCTGGACACCGAAGCCCTGAAAAAACAAATCGAGCTGCTTAAACCGGAAAATATTGCGGGGGTCATCCTGACTGTTACCAACAACAGCGGTGGCGGCCAGCCGGTCAGTATGGCAAATGCCAAAGAAGTGTCCGCAATTTGCAAACAACATGGCATACGAATGATCCTGGATGCGTGCAGAATCGCTGAAAATGCCTGGTTTATCAAAAATCAGGAAGCGGGCTACGAAAATAAATCGTACAAAGAAATTGCACAGGAAATGTGTGCACTGGCAGATGGTTGCGTCATGAGTGCCAAAAAGGATGCACTTGTAAATATGGGTGGCTTTTTGGCATTGAAAGACCTCGATTTGGCCTTGCAATGCCGCACAGTACTTATTATTACAGAAGGTTATGCCACTTATGGCGGCCTTTCCGGTCGCGACATGGAAGCCATCGCCACAGGTTTGCAAGAGGTTTTTGAACCCGATTACCTGGATTACCGAATAAAAAGTACCGCTTACCTGTGCAATCACCTGCACGATCTGGGTGTGCCGGTCGTCAGGCCGGCTGGCGGGCATGCTGTTTATGTTGATGCCAAACAATTCTATCCGCATATACCTGTACATCAATTCCCCGGACAGGCATTAGTTTGTCAATTATACCTCAAAGGCGGCATTCGAACTTGCGAAATCGGGTCGGTTATGTTTGGTAAAAATGATGAAAACGGCAATTTAATCCCTGCTGCGATGGAACTGGTACGTTTGGCGATACCCAGGCGCGTGTATACGCAAAGCCACCTTGATTATGTCATTGAAACCTTTGAAGAGTTACTCAAGCATCGTAAGAATACCGGCGGGTTTAAAATTACCTATGAGCCGCCATTTCTTCGACACTTCACGGCACGGTTTGAACCCGTATAAAAAAGGGTCGGCTTGGTGAGAGCCGACCCAAGAAATGCGCATGGGATTACAAATGGACTTGCGTCACAATACCGGTGATGGGATGGCAAGTCTCTGAGCTGAAAAAAAACAGCATCAGGATATCGTTAATTCAAAAAAAAGTTCAACATTTGTCACCCTATTCGTTTATTCATCTCACCAAATTTGCAGCAATTATGAGCAAACCTGTTACAATTAAAATTAAAAATGGCACTGTCAGCGTATCAAATTCACGCTAAGGTTCCATCAGGATGCTCCGTGAGACCAACAAATGTGAACGAAATTCCCAACGCCCTGTCCTGATCCGACGGGGCGTTTTGTTTCTAATAATGATAATCACGAAAAATCGTGCCGAAATTTTCAAATACCTTTGCACGACAGAATGGAATGATATGAAAGTACTACTCACAACGATTGTTTTTTGCTTTTCCTCGATTTGGGTTTTCGCACAAACCCAGCCATCCCCCGATACTACTATACTTATGGTGGCGGATCAGCTCCCATACCCGCTTTTTAAAACCTGCTTTCCTGCTAACCGCCCGGATTGGAAGGTTGACAGCGTTCGCAGGTGCGGGGAATTACAACTTTTGAACTTGTTATCCTCTAACATCCAATACCCGGCCGAAGCTCGGGAGAAAAATGTGCAAGGCACCGTTGTGATTAATTTTGTGGTTGAGCCAGGTACAGGGCGTATTTCCAACTTGGCCATGCTCAGGGATATTGGGAGCGGTTGCGGCGACGAAGCGATGCGTGTATTAAAAGCCTTGGATGAAGCCGGACTTAAATGGGCGCCTGGTTTGATTGAAGGTAAACCCGTTCGTGTACGACATACATTGCCAATCAAATTCAAACTTACCGAAGCCCTTCCTTATTTTATTTCAGCAGCCGGAGATACCATATACACTGATCTCGACACCGAGCCAACTTACAAAGCCGGCTATGATTCGCTTTTGAATCACCTGATGAATCGTTTGGTATACCCCAAAACCATGCGCGACAGCTGCAAAGTAGGTGTGATTGAAATGGCGGTTCTGGTGCGAAAAAATGGCGATGTAAACGTGGAAAATGTTCTGGATTTCAATAACTTAGGATTGGATTTTCAATGGGAAGCCATGCGCCTGGCAAACAGAATGGATGGCGCCTGGCAACCTGCAACATTCAATGGTACATCTGTGACCGCAACCTCTCCGCTTCGGGTAATGTTCAAATCCGATGCGCCTGGATGCAAAACTATAAATGATAAATTTGACCAGGCAATGTTGTTGGCCGATGAAGGAGCTAACCTGCTTGCCCAGGAAAAACCGGATGAGGCCATCAAAAAATGGACAGAAGCGCTTTTGCTTCAACCGGATAATTGCGAATTATTGTACTACCGGGGCACGGCCTACATTAACCAAAACAAACGGGAAGAAGCTTGTCAGGATTACAACAAAATCAAGTCCATCATGGGGATTACATGGTTTGAAGGCATTCGAAGGGTGGTATGTGGCTGGTGAGAATTTACAATTTCTTAATTTGAACAATCCCGGCCCACGGACCATCCACGTTAACTTTGCGCAAACAAAACGCACGAATGACAGGAACAGCGCAGCAGAAAAAAATATTAATCGTTGATGACGAGCCGGATATCATCGAGTTTTTACAGTATAACCTAAAAAAAGAAGGGTATCAGGTTGTTTCTGCAAATGACGGGAAACAAGCAATTGCTGTAGCCAATGAAGAAAAACCAGATCTTATCATCCTGGATATCATGATGCCGGAAATGGATGGTGTCGAAACCTGCCGGCAATTGCGTAGTCAACCTGAATTTGCCGATACACCAATCGCTTTTTTAACTGCGCGGGATGAAGATTTTTCTCAGATTGCCGCATTGGATGCCGGTGGCGATGACTACGTCACAAAGCCCATCAAACCACGGGTATTAACGAGCAGAATCAACGCATTGCTCCGCCGCTCAAGCCGTTTTTCTGAAGCTGATGTAGAGGAAATCAAACTTAATAACCTCGTTATTGACAAACGAAGGGTGCTTGTATTCAAAGATGGAAACGCCATTGAACTTCCCAGAAAAGAATTCGAAATTATCTGGTTGCTTGCTTCCAAACCAGGGCGTGTATTTACCAGGGAAGAAATTTTTGATAAAATCTGGGGCGCCGATGTAATCGTAGGAAACCGAACCATCGATGTACATATCCGGAAGCTTAGAGAAAGGGTAGGGGAAGCGTACATCAAAACCATCAAAGGGATAGGTTATAAATTTGATTTTTAACATTTTCCGTCCCTGCGTAGAAGCTGGAAATGCTCTGATAACAAGGTTTTACATCTGTGAAATCATCAAATCAGCCTAATTCGCGTTTTAAATTTTGTTCCTGTAAGTTCCTGACATGTTTAAAAACCAGACTCCCCGACAACTTTCGCTTTACATTTCTCTGTTGTCGGCTTCGGCCATTGCATTCCTTTGCCTGCTTCTCAAGGCCTTGTCGATACTGACCATCTCCTGGCAAGAATTAGGTATCCTGTTCCTCAGCACGGCAATCATTGGATTTGTGGTCAATTTTTACCTTATCCGGTACTACATTTTCAGACGAATCAAATTGATTTATAAAATTATCCATCGGAAAAAACTGCCCACAGACTTCAAAGCCGGCCGGATAGAAATGTCGAAAAACATCCTCGACCAAGTTGAAGAGGAGGTTGATGCCTGGGCTGAACAAAACAGCAAGGAAATGGAAGAGCTGGAGCGGTTGGCCGGATATAGAAGACGCTTCATCGGTGATGTATCACACGAATTAAAAACGCCTATTTTTAATGTTCAAGGGTTCATTCATACCTTGTTGGACGGTGCTTTGCACGACCCTGAAGTAAACGAAAAATACCTCAAAAGGGCAGCTAAAAACATCGAAAGGCTGCAAACAATTGTGGAGGATCTGGAAACGATCAACAAGCTGGAATCAGGTCAGATGATTCTTGAAATGCAGGAGTTCGATGTTCATGAACTTACCGACGAAGTGTTCGCCGACCTCGAAATGCGTGCACAGGAAAGAAATATACGCTTAATGTATAAAGACGGCGCCGCTCAACATTTCCGTGTACGAGCCGACAAGGAGAGCATTCGACAGGTATTGATTAACCTGGTACACAACTCCATCAAATATGGCCTGGAGGGAGGCGCCACCAAGATCAGCTTTTATGATGGCGAAAGTTTTGTACTGGTAGAAGTGAGTGATAATGGGCTAGGCATAAGCGACGAGCACCTCAACCACGTTTTTGATCGTTTTTACCGCGTAGATAAAAGCCGCTCGCGCGAAGCAGGCGGTACCGGTTTAGGTTTGTCGATCGTTAAACACATCATTGAAGCCCATAAACAAACGGTGAATGTAAGAAGCGCAGCTGGCCAGGGTTCCACTTTTGGATTTACTTTGGAAAAGGCTTGAGCTTTTACATTCGAAGGTCTTCTACCCGGACACCTGGATATTTCTTAGGATCAAAAGTAAAATAACCAGTCAATGCTTTATTCGGATTGGATTTAGTAATCACGAATGTGTACCTGGTGGCATCTTTTTGGATAGCTTTCAGGCTGTGAATAGTACCGGCTTTTTCGTCAATACTCACCCTCAACTTTGAATATTCCGATTTTTTGTCTTTGGGTTTAAATTCAATCTGCGTCAGAACGCGGCTGCCTTCCGTTATTTTGTCGGTAATGGCATATAAATAATCCCCTTTTTGGTATTGCTGGATAAGTTCAAGCGGCGTCAAAAATCCTGCTTCAGAACCGCTTGGCTCTGAATCGTTAATCTGAACTTCGTTGCTTTTTTTCAAATATACCCAAGTCGTTTTGGAGTCATTAACCACCATTTGGTCCGGCATTTCTAATCGGAACTTAGAGCCTTCCTGGGCCATGGTTCCTTTCAACACTTCCTTGGGTTGCTCCGGTGGTTCGATGGTCAGGGTGAAACCCACCTCGATCGTTTTGTAGGCTTCGTATTTTTTACGGATACGGTCGAGTACCTTTTTTGCCTCGGGGTCGCTTTTTTCAGGCGGGGCGGGTTTGATGGTTTGCGCCTTGAGGCTAAAAGCGATGATAAAGAGCAGGGTGGTTGAGAAAAAAGTTCGGATCGTCATTGAGTTCGTTTGCATGTTTACAATCAACGCTGTTTGGTTTTGAATACGATCTGTCATACAGAGCGCTGCCTACTAATGCTGTAGCCGCAGGCTGTTTTCAAAACCAAGCAGCGCGAAGTATAAACGAAAAAAACGCAGGAAAGTATGTTGATGAATTGTCAATAAAAAGAAAACGCAAACCTCCGGGAGGTTTGCGTTTGTGTGTAGCGCGAGGGAGGCTTGAACTCCCGACCTTGCGATTATGAATCGCACGCTCTGACCAACTGAGCTATCGCGCCATGCTTTTTTCAAAAGCGGACGCAAAGGTACTGCTTTCAAATAATTCCGCAATAGTTTCCAGGTTCAATTTTCCGGATTTTTAAAAAAACTAAAAATTGTTTTGCCATAATTCCGCACGTCGGCAAGCATGGGGTGTTCCAAAAAATCATGATGTGGGTTGTGTTCAAGCACAAAAATGCCGCCGGGAAGCAGCAATTGTTTTTGAAAAATCAAATCCGGAATCGTATCAATTGTTGGCAGTGCGTAGGGTGGGCCTGCAAAGATATAATCCCATTGCCCCTGCGCATGTTCAATAAACCGGAAAACATCCATCTGCACCACTTTAACCTGCGATTCAATATTCAGATCTTTTAAGGTTTTTCTGACAAACCGAACTGCATCCGGGAATTTATCTACATAGGTGACATCTTCGCATCCCCGAGAAACAAATTCATAGCTGTGGCTACCGGTGCCTCCAAACAAATCGAGCACCTTGGATGCCTCAAAGTCGAGCAAATTGTTCAGGATGTTAAACAATGCTTCTTTGGCATAATCAGTGGTAGGACGCGTTGGCCAGTGATCGGCAGGCGGGTTAAATCTTCTGCCTTTTAGTGTTCCCCCGATAATTCTCATAAGCTTAACAAATCAAACCAGCAATGAGGTTTCAGCGTCCCTGTTTGATCGGGCCAACCTTTTGGCAATGTATTTTCCAGAAACCTGATATGCCGGATGTAACGATGTAACATTTTATAATATTCCGAATCCTCCAGAAATGAACCACAAGCCGATAACGGATCGGATTCCGGATTGAGTTTAAACTGATCGTATGCCAGCAACACAAAGTACAACAAATCTGCCGGTTTCCAAAAATCAAAAGTGTTGAAAAACAAGAGGCTTTGAGCATCAAAAACAGCGATTTGAGCCAGTTTGCCCCTTATATTCAAAAAAACAGATTTCCCTGCCGAATTCGCACGGAGTTGAAATGCCGGAATCAAGGATGTTGCCAGGTGGTTGACTTCGCATTGGGATTTGATATTTTGGAAATGCGGTTCCAAACCATATACAACCTGGCAGCCAAAGTCAGGCAAGCTCTCAGAACCCCATTTCATACCTTCAGGAGCGGGTTTGAGTAACTTGAAATATTTTTCCAATTCTTCAGCGTGGTATAACCTGGTTGGAATTAACGTTACAAATTCGGATAGCGCCACACATTTGCAACTTAAAAACGGCATTTGAAGCAACTCCAAATCGGCCAACAAGGCCGGCAACTGCGATTCAAACCAAGGTTGATCGGTTTTTTTTTCAGGCAATTGCCAATATTGTAATGCCAGCACTTCCGCGTCCTTGCTCAATGCCAAAAGCGACAAACTGTCGACGCCTGCCACCAGGTTTAATTGACCCGAAGCTGTTTGAGCAGCATTCAAGTGCTCAATTTGGAAGTGAAATAGACAGTGTTCCATCATTTGATTGTGGAGCGCGAAGTTAACGCAGTTTCGTGAACCTCCATGCTGATTTCTTGTTATCACCACTTCTCAAATGGCAAAACAAGCAGATATAATCATCGCCGGCGCCGGTTTGGCTGGCTTGTGCCTGGCTACCGGTATGGCTGCACGACCATTTTTTCAAGGTAAAAAGATACTCATACTTGATCGTGATAAAAAGGTGAAAAACGACCGAACCTGGTGTTATTGGGCTGTCGCCGGTGAAAAACTGCCTCCTGTTCAATGCCACACATGGAACAACGCCAAATTCTACGGTGAAGCGCAATTTGAAACTAATTTTGAGCTAACACCTTACCAGTACCATATGGTGCGCGGTTTGGATTATTACAATTGGGCCAAACAAAACCTGACAGACCATCCCAATATTGAGTGGCTGGAAACTGAAATGCTTTCCATCGATTCTAAAACAGGTACGGTACATACAACACACGGTGATTTTCAAGCTGAATTTGTCTTTAATTCAGCACTGAAGAACGAACCTGCTCCAACATCCGGTTATACACAACTGCTCCAACATTTCAAGGGATGGGTAATTGAAACGCCTGAAGATCAATTTGATGCCGACCAGATTACTTTTATGGATTACCGCTTGCCACAACATGGAGAAACCAGGTTTGTATACGTTTTGCCGCTTTCTAAACACAGTGCGTTGGTAGAATTCACTGTTTTTTCAAAATCACTGCTAAATGATACAGATTACGATGATGCACTGAGGCAATATGTTGCATCTAATTTGAATATTCACACTTACAGGATTAAGGAAACCGAATTTGGCGTTATACCAATGACCGATTTCCCTTTTCCCGGCAAACCAGGGAATGTCTTCCACATTGGCACCGCAGGAGGGTTCGTGAAAGGGTCAAGTGGGTATGCATACAAACGGACACATCGAAAAATTGAGGCATTTTTGGACGCGTGGGTTAAAAATAGATTGCCTGATAAGCAATTAATGCGCTCTTCCTGGCGGTTCAGGTTTTATGATTCAGTTATGTTACGGGTGCTGAACGATTCCAAAGTAGCGGGCGATCGCTTTTTTACCCTGCTTTTTAAACTGCTTCCCGCGCCATTAGTGCTGAAGTTTTTGGATGAAGACACAACATTCGTGCAAGAATTAAAATTACTGAGCGCTCCGCCAACCTGGCCATTTCTCCAAACCGCCTTCAAACAATTTTCCTTATTTTTCCGGCTGTGAAATTCAATGAAAAAACAAAACAACGTATTCGCCGTGTAGGTATTACCGGCGGCATCGGTACGGGCAAAACTACCGTTTGTAAGATTTTTGAATCCTTAGGCGTACCGGTTTTTTATGCCGATGAATGCGCCAGGTACTTATTAAATCATCAGCCGGAACTTGTAGATGCTATAAAAAAGCTGTTTGGAGCCGCTGCATATGGGTCAGATGGGAGCTACCAACGTAAATACATTGCTGAAGTCGCTTTCAGCAACCCTGAAAAACTCTCAGCCTTAAACGCCTTGGTACATCCTGCAGTTGAAAAAGAAGCCTTGTTGTGGCATGAACAACAACTGAAAAAGGGCGTTTCCTATACGATCAAGGAAGCGGCATTAATGCTGGAGAGCCAAAGCCATCTTGCGCTCGATTTCCTCATCGTCGTTACTGCGCCGGAATCGCTCCGAATCAAACGGGTTATGCAACGCGATCAGGCAACAAAAGCGCAGGTACTGGCGCGTATGAACAATCAATTGCCGGAATCTGAAAAGATTAAAATCGCGGATGCTATAATCATAAACGATGAGACACATAGCTTGATCCGACAGGTTTGGGATATACATCAAGCATTATCTTAGCTTTTTTCTTAAAAATTTTGAATTTATCACAAAGTCGCATTACCTTTGCGCCTCCAATTTTGAAATAGACATTCAACACAATAATTGCCTCCGCGCGACATGAAAAAAGATATTCATCCAGGAAATTATCGCCTGGTCGTTTTCAAAGACATTTCAACTGATGAGTCCTTTTTGGGCAAATCGTGTGTAAATTCGAAAGAAACTGTTACCTGGGAAGATGGAAAGGAATACCCATTGGTTAAAATGGAAATTTCTGCTTACAGCCATCCATTCTTCACCGGAAAAATGAAATTCGTTGACACGGCCGGTCGTATCGACAAATTCAACAAAAAATTCTCCAAGTTCTCCAAGTAATTCTTGGCTGTCAGCAGCATTTTTTGTTCAATCCCGAGTTTTTTCTGCATGAAAAGATTCGGGATTTTTCTTGTTTAATAGGCCGTTTTTTTGCAAGATAAAGTAATTTTGAGCCGGCTTTCCCAACCAAACGATCAAACACCACCATGAACATTATCCTTTTCGACAGCGATGCGCGCGATCATCTTTTGCCGCTGACTGCCACCCGACCAATGGCAGAATTGAGGCTGGGTATCTTAACCTTGAGGGAAAAATGGGAAAGACGACTCAAAGGCAATGCCTCTTACATTACACAGGAATATTTGCAAGATCGATTTCCAATCCATATTGAGGACGAAAACTATATTATCAACGGCGGATTGGTGCCGGATGAACGCTTGTGTACGCGTATTCGCGCGCTGGAACTAAATGAAGCATTGTTGTATCAGGGCGAATTAATTGCCGCCCGGCTGAACGAAGCGCGTTTCGAATCACTGATCGAGGAAGAAGAAGTGCACGAATTGCAGGGCACTGAACTCGACGGAGATTTACCACTGACCTTCATCAATCGACCCTGGCAATTGACCAAATTGAATGGCGCAGCCATTCTGGATGACTTTGTACTGCTCACCAAAGGCAAAAAATCCGCGCCTTTGCCGGAAAGTAACCGTTTGATTGGCTCTGTTGAGCAGTTATTCATTGAAGAAGGCGTCAAAATTGAATGTTGCGTGCTGAATACGACCGCAGGCCCGATCTATATAGGCGCTGGTACAGAAGTAATGGAGGGTTGTATGTTGCGAGGTCCGATTGCTTTTGGGAAAAATTGTATTGTTAAAATGGGCGCTAAAATATACGGACCCACTTCTTTTGGACCAGGATGCAGGGTCGGCGGGGAAATTACCCGCTCGATTATGATCGCACATTCAAATAAAGCCCACGATGGCTATTTAGGGGATGCGGTAGTAGGTGAGTGGTGCAACCTTGGCGCTGATACCAACAATTCAAACCTTAAAAATAATTATTCTGAAGTCAGACTTTGGGATTATAAAACCCGGCGGTTTGAATATACCGGAGAACAATTCGTCGGTCTCATCATGGGCGATCACGCCAAATGTGCCATCAACACCATGTTTAATACCGGCACTGTCGTTGGTGTAGCAGCCAATGTTTTCGGAGCTGGGTTTCCAAGAAATTTTATCCCTGATTTTTCATGGGGCGGCCCAGGCCATCCGTATGCCACCAATAAATTTGCAGAAGTTTGCGAAACTGCAGCCATTGTTATGCAACGGCGTGGTCAACCGTTTTCAGACCTGGACAAAGCCGTGTTATACCATATTTACGACCAAACTGCCGCTTTTCGGAATTGGGAAAAGTAATTTGTAACCATTCAATTTCACCCTCTCAGCAATCGGGTGGTGTCAACCATGATTAAATACGAAAAACGCGGTGTTTCCGCCTCCAAAACAGAGGTGCATGAAGCCATTGCACACCTTGATAAAGGCCTGTTTCCAACGGCATTTTGTAAGATACTTCCTGACGTGGCAGCCGGAAATCCTGCTTATTGCAACCTCTTGCATGCGGATACAGCAGGAACTAAATCGAGTTTGGCCTACTTATATTGGCGTGAAACCGGCGATTTGTCAGTTTGGGCAGGCGTTGCGCAAGACGCCATCGTGATGAACCTCGACGATATGGCTTGCTCCGGATGCGTAAATGATTTTGTCTTGAGCGGCACAATCGGCAGGAACAAATCTTTGGTATCCGGCGATGTCATAGCAGCCGTCATACGCGGCGCTTCCGATTTTGCCCAACAAATGCAGCACTTAGGAATACGCATTCACCTCGCGGGCGGTGAAACGGCAGACGTGGGCGATATAGTTCGAACCATCGACGTCGGGTACACCGTTTTTGCCCGTATGAAAAGAAAAGAAGTGGTGGTGCCTAATATTAAACCAGGAGATGTTATTGTTGGGTTCGCGTCTTTCGGACAGGCAACCTATGAAGCTGAATATAATGGCGGAATGGGAAGTAACGGCCTCACTGCAGCACGACATGATGTGCTTGACCAGTCCTACGCTAGCAAGTACCCTGAAAGTTTTGACCCAAATCTTGATCCTTCCGTTGTTTATTGTGGTAATCAATTGTTAACCAACGAAATTCCATTGCCAGGCGGTGGCAAAACTACGGTTGGGAAATTAATTTTATCGCCCACCAGAACCTATGTTCCGGTCATTCGGGAAGTGATGCAAACGCTTGGGAAAAAAATTCACGCGTTCATTCATGTGACTGGCGGAGGCCAAACCAAAGTGCTGCGATTTTTTCAAAACGCACACATCATCAAGGATAATTTATTCCCAGTGCCTCCCTTGTTTGATTTAATTCAAAAAAGCTCCGGCACCCCCTGGCGGGAAATGTACCAGGTGTTCAATATGGGGCACCGAATGGAAGTATATTTGTCGCCCAAACATGCAGAAACAGTCATTGCGATTGCAGAAAAATACGGGATTCAAGCACAAATAATTGGCAAAGTACGCCGTGGAACCGGCGAAAAAGTGACGGTTAATTCACCTTACGGGAAATTTGATTTTCTGGCGGAAAATGCTCAATTTTGAAGGCTGATTTATGAGCTCATGTCCATTTTGCACTTGGAAATATCCGATTTCCGGGATGTTTGCCAATGTCATTTGGCGGAGGCTGTTAAACTGAATTACCTTAAATTTGTTGGTTATGAATACGCATTTTCTTGGATTACGCACAGCAGTATATCCTGCAAAAAACCTGGATGCTACCAAACAGTGGTACATCGACGCCCTGGGTATCGAGCCATATTTTGATGCGCCTTTTTATGTCGGTTTCAATATCGGCGGATTTGAATTAGGGTTGGATCCGGATGCAAAGATGAGCGCCGGAGGTGGTCCACAAGCGTACTGGGGCGTTCAAAATATACAGGCTGCCATCGATCATTTGGTTGAAATCGGCGCCCAAATCGCCGAGGAAGCACATGAAGTAGGCGAAGGAATCAAAGTGGCGGTGCTTGAAGATCCATTCGGGAATCCGTTGGGATTAATCGAAAACCCACATTTTAAGTTATCGTAATTTCAAAATCGAATTTTAAAAAAGGAAGAAAAACGCACATCATAATGAAACTACAATGGATTTCTACTTTGGCAGTCGCCGGGGCATTTTTTTGTTGCACCAATGCGCCGAAGGTGGATAAAGTTGCTGAATTAAACAAGCAATTGACTGAACTGGATCAATCAATGGGTGGAGCCTCCGTGACCGACAAATCCAAAGCGCAAACTTTTATAAAAACCGCTGAAGAATTGGCTTCATTGCTGGAAAAGACGGATCAAAACCAATATGTTGACCTATTGTTGAAAGCGGCTGGACTGGCAAAAACCATCGAAAATCCAAACAAAGCGATTGAGCTTTATCAAAAGGTATCGGATGGACTTCCTCAACACCCCAAAGCGCCCACTGCATTGTTCATGACCGGTTTTGTTTATGAAAATGACCTGAACAACATCGACAAGGCAAAAGCTGTTTATGAGTCCTTTTTACAAAAATACCCCAACGATCCTGATTTTTTGGACGATGCGCAAAATGCCCTGAAAATGCTTGGTAAAACTCCCGATGAAATCATTAAAGAGTTTGAACAACAGCAACCCAAACAATAAAGACTTTAAGCAGGCTTTTTATCATTTTCTGCTTACATGCAGTCCAGAAAGTAAATTCAGGCTGGCGCCTACGCCTTCCGGCTTTTTGCACATTGGCAATGCTTTGAATTTTATGCTTACCTGGAAGGCCGCCCGAACCTGCGGCGGCAAAGTGCTTTTGCGCATCGATGACCTTGATGCCGACCGTAAACGCCCTGAATACCTGGCCGATATTTTCGAAAGCCTCCAGTGGCTAGGCATAGATTGGGATGAGGGGCCAGGGTTACACACCAATCGCACCGACTTGCAAATTGTCGATTTTGAACAGCATTGGTCGCAACACCACCGAATTCCTGCTTACACCCAACTACTTGAAAAGTTGTTGCAAAAAGACCTGCTATTCCCCTGTAACCTTTCCAGAAGTCAACTCGCACCTTATAACGGCAACTACCCAACCGAATTCAGAAACCAGGATTTGGACTTTAATGCACAGGGTGTTTCTTGGCGAATAAAAACAGAAGGCATTCAGATGCAGGATTTTATCGTAAGACGCCGAGATGGGTTGCCTTCGTATCAAATTGCGAGTTTTTCAGACGATTTACACTTTGGGATTACCCACATTATTCGGGGTGCGGATCTGGAGCCATCTACTGTAGCACAACAATTCATGGCAACGAAACTTCAAGAACCTCAATTTTTGAACATACAATTCATTCACCATCCATTGATGTTGGATGAAAACGGCCAGAAGTTATCAAAATCGGCAGGTTCGGCCTCGTTGAAATCTATGAGGGAAAATGGAGTGACCAGTGCAGAAATTTGGAGGTTATCAGAAGCTTATTTTTAAATTACAAAACAGGCTTTAAACCCAGTTTTTCACCCTCTTGAATCATTTTTTGGAACGCAGGCTCGTAATCGTTATTAATAATTCCATCCAGAATAGCTTCCCTGACTGCTGTTTTTATAATCCCAACCTCCTTTGAAGGCCCAATACCGAAGGTGCGCATAATTACTTCTCCGGTAATGGGGGGCTGCCAGAGCCTCAGTCGATCCGATTCATTTACCAAGGCAATACGTTCCTTTAAATACTCGTATCCTTCCAGATACCTGGCCATTTTTTTGACATTTTTGGTGGTAATGTCAGACTCGCAAAGCAACATCAAGTCTTCCAGATCTTCTCCTGCATCAAAAATTAACCGACGCACAGCACTATCTGTCACTTCTTCTTTGGTAAGTGAGATAGGCCGCAGATGCATCATTACCATTTTTTTTACATAATCCAGCTTGGAGTCGAGGGGGAGCCTCATATTTCGGAACAGGGTGGGCACCATCGCCGCACCTTTCCATTCATGTCCGTGGAATGTCCAACCGGATGCTTCATCAAACTTTTTAGTAGGTGGTTTGCCGATATCGTGCAGCAATGCGGCCCATCGAAGCCACACGTTATCGCTTTTTTTGCATAGGTTATCCAGAACTTCCAAGGTGTGATAAAAATTATCTTTGTGCGCTTTGCCGGCGCGGTCTTCGACACCTTGCAAGGCGGTAACTTCCGGTAAAAACAAGTGCAACAGACCAGTATCGAAAAGCAGGTTAAATCCGATGGAAGGTTTGGGTGTTTGAAGAATTTTTTCAACCTCTGCTGTGATGCGCTCTTTTGAAATGATATGCAACCGGCTTTTATATTGTTTTAGTCCCTTGTAGGTATTGGGTTCGATCGTGAAACCAAGTTGGTTGGCAAATCTGATGGCACGCAACATCCTGAGCGGATCGTCTGAAAACGTTTGCCCTGGATCGAGCGGTGTTTTTATTATTTTTTGCTCCAGGTGAGCCAACCCGTTAAATGGATCGATGATTTGTCCGAAAGTATTTTCCTGTAAGCTGATTGCCAGCGCATTGATTGTGAAGTCGCGCCGATTTTGATCATCTTCCAAGGTTCCTAATTCAACTTCTGGTTTGCGGCTGTCGGGGCTGTAGCTTTCTCTTCTAGCCCCAACAAATTCAATTTCAATACCTTCGAAATGCAACATGGCAGTGCCAAACCGACTGTATACTACTACTTTGGGTTTTGGCGCCAGGCTGCCTGCCACCTCCTGCGCAAGTCGTATACCATCGCCTACGCAAACGACGTCAATATCTTTGGTCGGTCGACCCAGTAGTCGATCGCGCACATATCCGCCAATGACATAGGCGGGAACACCTAACCGGGCGGCACAGTTACCTATCATTTGAAACAACCGACGTTCTTGCGGATCCAGGGAAAAAAACATGCTGAAGAAGTATCCTTTAATTTGCCAACTTGAAACGGATTACCGTTTGGTTTCTACGTAAGCATTATACGCTTTGATAATGGATTGATACAATAATTTGCCTTGCACGGCATATCCGGCCTTTGAATAGTGCACTGAATCTGACGACATCAGTCCTGATGACTTCCAGGAGGCTGCTGAGTTTTCACCGCCGCTAAACTCATGTAAATCCCATAATGCGTAATGCTTTTTTTGAGCGTATTCGCGGATAACCGCACTAACTTCATTCAAGTACGGATTAAACCCCTTACCCCGCAGGTATGAATCTGCCGGTGTAGTCAACAGGATCATGGCAGAAGGGTAACTCTCTTGGATCTGGTTGATCAGCGCATCCATCGTTTGACGCATATACTCCGGTGGGGTATTTCCCTGGCCTTCATTTGTTCCAAACGAAAAAACAACCAGGTCTGGTTCCAGATTGGCCACTTGCCTTGCGAAAAATTTTGCACGCGCATAATCCATGAATTTAGCGCCGTTTACACCTATTGAATGGTAAATAACCCCGCTAAGTTCATTTTCAAGAGATATTCCATCAATACTCAGCAGCCGCTGGGTGCTTTCCGTTTTTTGAGCGGCAATGGTAACTTGCCCGACCGGGCGATCGAAATAATACGAGCGGGAAAAATCGTCTTCAATAAATAGTTGGGCGGTTTGGTTAGTCACGTCATCCCGCAATTGAAGATCAAACAACAATGGACTTTTTCGTTGAAAAACCGTCACTTTAGTAAACAATTGAGTTTCTGCAGTGGCGGTATCACGCAGGCGAAAGGTAAGTTCACCACGAATATTGGTAGTTTCGAGTTTAAAGCCGGAAACGCCATGTTGGGTTTCTGCGGAAAGATCCCTTTGGCAATTGGAGCCTGTCCAACGGCAATTTGTTTCAACGAGATAATCTTTTGGGCCGTTTGATTGAGCGAGCTTATACGGAAAAATCAATCCTCGGCCTGCGTCTCCGAATTCGCGTTGAAGGCGATTTCGAACCTCCTGCGTGAGGAAATTTCCAAGAATATGCGAATCCCCAATATGAACGATACTCACTTTTTTGCCTCCGCCAACCCGCTGGGCAAGCAACTTGTCAAACAATCTGCTCAACGACTGCGGGTTATCTATTACATTATCATTTTGATGAAAAAAACCGTAACCAACGGTGTCTGCATTGGTGATCTCTACTTGTGGGGGGCGAAACTGTGACTGGCACTGCCCGATGAAAAACAAAAGAAATGCGCCGACGGCAAAAAGTCGCAACCGGGCAGGGTAGGGAGGTAGTAACATTGTCAAATGGATCATGTCAGTAGGGTTGCAGGACTATTGGAATTGTTTTTGATTTTTATAACGCCGTTGTTCTTCAAGCAGCATTCCGGCAAATTGGAATCCGATTACTTTCCCGCCTTCATGGGTCAAATGGGTATAATCAGTATTTGCCAGTCGCGGCCTTTGCATGGCCAGTCGAATCATGGAATTTGGGCCTCCCATTCCCCAAAATAGATCATAAAATAAAAAACCGTGTTTCCTGGCCAGGCTGCGTTGCATGGAAACAATAGCCGGCACACCACGCATCGTGCCCAATTCATCGCCTAATTTCCCGCCACGATCGCCCACACTTACAATTAGAATCGGCTGATTTGGGAAACATTTCCTTAGATGTTTAAACGTGCGTTCAAGCTCCGCTTCATACCAGCGAATATTGTTCAAACTATTGGTTACGGCATTCAAACCGACCTGAAGCACGATCAAATCGTATTTCAGATACCGGTCAAACTGTTGTATTACTTCTGGTTTTAGCAGACCCAAAGGCCCTCCACTGTTGCCGCGCACGGAAAAATTATCAATGTAAACGCCTGCTCCACTTTCAAGGGAAGCGCCATAAAGGGTCAGGCTATCCGGGTATGCAAATCGCATACTGATGGATGTAGTACCCGGATAATTTCCTTCCCACATCCATTGGTGAATGACTCCTGGTTTCGATTTGAGTTCATCGACATGCTGCACACGGTCGTCGAGCTGCCAGGTTATCCGGTTGTTTGCGCCTGAGCTGTAAAAAAGTTTGGCATTCGTCCACAAGCGCGTATGTTTGAAATAATGGGCTCCTTCATAAAAAATTGAAGCTTCAATGGAAGGTTTGTACGCATAGCCATTAATACCCAGGGCAGGCCTGTTGCCGCCTTTTTTAATGATAGAAAAGGTATTCCAGCCTTTGAATTGGTGCTTGATCGTACGTTTAAACTGAGCTACTTCGGATGTAACAGGCACGAATCCCACACCTTGCCCGCCCCAGACTGACTGCAAGGTGTCTCGCAGGTCGCCGATTAAAATATCGCCTTCCACGAAAGAGTCGCCATACCAGGCAATACGTACCTGGGAGCCGGTTTTAATGGAATCAATCTGTGCAAAAAAATGCTTTAATCCACTTTGGTCGTAGGTATAGTCCTCGATCATTTTTCCATAAACAATAGAGTCTTTCAGCGGTACCGGGCCAAGTGTATTTTCAGTAATGGTATCTGTTTGTACCCATGCAGAGGTATCCAATGCAGCATAATAACTGGTATCAATGGGAATATCGGTAACTTCAATCGTTTGATGTACAGAACGAATATCAGAAAAAATATCCATTTTTCGAATAGGTAATTCGCCCAGTTCGATTCCTTCCGGCACAAATTGCAGGCTGATCAACATGATCATCAGCATCAGTGCAAATCCAATTGTTTGGTTTAAATAATTTTTCATGAAGTGCGAAGGTAAGGCGGTTCGGCGTTAGCTGTATTTTCCTTGTGGTTAATTTGCTCAAATACAAATTAGGCGGATGGCTGACAAAAGTGCGTACTTGAAATGTTAATATTGTTACAAGCAAAGATTATTTTACTACCTTCGATGTTAGAAAAATAATTAATCCCCAGCTGATTCGCCAAATTTAACTTTACGGCTATGAAAATATCCGCTTTGCCAGTTTGGGTTATCGTAGTTTTCGGGTTAACCGGTTCTATGAATGCACAAAACGACAAAAAAGTGATCGGAGACGCAGTCTTTACGACCACAGAAATTGCGATCGGCGTTGATGTTTTGTTCTTGATTCGTTTTGAAAATATAGGCGCCGATACAGCTTTCAACATCGTCGTCAGAGATACCCTTGACCCGCGGTTCAATGCCGCTACCTTCCACATGGTGGATGCCAGCCATTCCTACCAACTTTTACATGATCAGGGTTTTATCCGTTGGTATTTTAACGGTATCAGGCTTCCATCGTCTGACACTGAAGAAGAGGACAACGACAATGCTACTGGTTATTTGATGTACACCGTACAACCTCACCGTTTTTTAACTGCGGGACAAACGATCCACAACAATGCCTGCATTTCATTTGACGAGGAAACTATTTGTACCAATACTGCCACTGTCTGGATTGATGGGGAATCTGAAATTGAAGAGGCATTTGACGAAAAACGCATTTATCGAGTGGTGCCAAACCCGAATTAC
>JAEUUR010000451.1 GCA_016787465.1 Saprospiraceae bacterium
TCAAACGCAACCGAACCAACTTGATTTGCGTACAAGTGGCAAAACCATTCATTCTGACATAACTTTTGACTATACAGTTCTATTTTTGCCCCTCGGCAGCGAAAGGCGCCGTGGGGCTTTTTTGTCCCTATTAAAAAAAGACAAACTCAAATCATTCATTTTCAATGCAAAAGATCTTTTTAGCAACTTTTTTTGGTGTTTTTCTCCTCATCAGCGCATGTGAAAAAACCACACCGAACAACAACAACTACCTTGATCAAGCCGATTGTACCGGGATTGACGCAAACACAAACACCTACACAAATACCATTAAAGCGATCATGGATTCCAACTGCGCTTTATCGGGATGCCATGGTTTTGGCAGTGCAGAAGCAAATGTTGATTTGAGTACATACGGCAAAACCAAAACTGCTTTTGAAAACACTGAATGTCTCTGCTCAATTCACCACGGCGACGGTTGCACACCAATGCCGGACGGTGGCGCCAAACTGAGCAACTTAGCCATTCAACGTATCGATTGTTGGGCGAAAAACGGATACAAAGAGTAGAAGCCCGCTCTAAAGTGCTTTTTTTGGTCGGCGGGTATTAGAGATGACTTCTAATTACTCATCCACCTCTTCAATAATTGAATGCCCTGTGGAGCCATCGCCACTCGTCCAGCGCCAGGTTTCATGGAGCCTGATTTTTCCGTTGGGTAATATCTCAGGTACAGACCTGCAAACACCTGTTTGCAACTCGCCTGCCCGGTTGAGGTGGTGATAACGCATGTCCAAACAGCCGTCCGGTTCAACCACAGCGATCAAATGGCCAAGAAGGATTTCGCCTCCGCCGTAGCTGCCTGTAACGATTTGATCGTGCTGTTGGTAATAAAAGGTGGTTTCTCCGCTTACCTCGCCATTGTCGGAATTGACCACCGGCCTGAAAATTTTTTGGTTGTAATTGATTTTCATCGTGAATCTCTTTGAAGCGCAATGGTTGATTTTGCGCATAAAATGCGATTCAAGGTAAAAATATTTAACGCACTTCACGTCCTTTGCGACAAATTCATTGATGTATGTGGCTTTCTGTTCCAAAAGAGTCGGACTTTTCCATTCATAACCTGCCATTTGGCGTTTTCCAACCATCAGTCGATGCTTCTGCGCGCGCAGGCATTGCCATTGGCGATCACATTGTTGATCTGGCGGCCGCAGCCACTGCCGGGTTGTTCGGGAAGCGTCGATTTTTTCGTCAAATTTTCGAACAAACGACTCTCAACGATTTTATCGCATTGGGCAAGCCCGTCACGAACAAGGTGCGGCGTAAAGTGAAAGAATGGCTGGAGTTGCCTCAAAAACCTGAAAATGCGACGCAGATTTTACAACCGCGTAAAACGGCCATCATGCGCATGCCGTTGAGGGTGCCGAATTACACTGATTTTTACAGCAGCATCGAGCATGCCACCAATGTGGGCAAAATGTTTCGCCCCGACAACCCCCTGCTGCCCAACTGGCGCTGGCTGCCGGTTGGTTATCACGGCCGGGCATCTTCTATTGTCGTGAGCGGAACGCCTATCAAACGCCCCTGGGGGCAAATTCTCCCGCCCGGCGGAGCGCCCGATACCCCAATTTATGCAGCCAGCCGGCAATTGGATTTTGAACTCGAAATGGCCTTTGTAATCGGCAAGGAAAGCGCTTTGGGCGAGCCGATCGCGGTAGACCAAGCCGATGCTTATATATTCGGTGTGGTGTTGTTTAACGACTGGAGCGCCCGTGATATTCAACGTTGGGAATACGTGCCGCTAGGACCGTTTTTAGGTAAAAATTTCGGTTCCAGCATATCGCCCTGGATCGTTCCGCTCGAAGCCCTCAAACCATTCAAAGTCAAAGGCCCAAAACAAACGCCTGCCCCTCTGGAATACTTAAAAAGCAAAGGCGCTTCCAATTATGAAATCAACCTGGAAGTGAGCATCACGCCTGCAAAAGGAAACCAGGAAACCATTATTTCAAACTCCAACACCAAATACCTGTATTGGTCGATGGCGCAACAATTAGCCCACCACACGGTGAACGGCTGCAATGTACAGGTAGGCGATCTCATGGCTTCCGGAACCATCAGCGGCCCGACACCTGATAGCTATGGTTCCTTGCTGGAGTTGAGCTGGGGCGGTAAAAAACCGCTCACCTTGAAAGATGGAAGCTCCCGCACTTTTTTGGAAAACGGCGATACCCTCTCCATGCGTGCCTGGGCGGAAAAAGACGGCCTGCGCGTCGGTTTTGGTGAAGTGGAAGGGAGCGTGAATGAGTGACCAGGTAATACGGGCTTCAGCCCAATGTCATTGACTTAAGGAAAATTTTGATGATTTAAATTAAATGCCTATCCGCATATTGTACAGAGGGGCGGAACCTGAGTTTTGGTTGCTAAACAAATGTTGGGCCTCTTCGAGGCCGCTTTCCATGTCGACTTTGTGTTACAAAGGTTGGGCCTCTTCGAGGCCATTTATTAACCATGTTTATTCCATTTTAAGCCTCGAAGAGGCTCAACCTTTGTAACGCCGGCATACACCTACATACACCCGCCTCGAAGAGGCGTAACCTCTGTCTACGTCGCAAGTTTCTTCAGATAATTATCTTACTGTACAACATGCGGATAGTCAGATTAAATTAAATGAATTTAACGATACAAGATTCATTAAATGATTACTAGATTAAGAACTGTATTACTGGAGGTAGAAAAAAGTGATTTTTTTTCACGCCGGAGCGCATTTTTTCAAATAGTGATCATTGTCGAATGGTTTTTGAGTGATTACAACTGCGAATATTTGTCGGAGTATAAGGTTAGCCACA
>JAEUUR010000474.1 GCA_016787465.1 Saprospiraceae bacterium
ACCGCCGATACCGTCACCATTGACCTGGATGTTCCTGCCGAGTTGAAACAACAATTTTCCTATAAACAAGGTCAGCACATTACCGTCAAAACGACCATCAATGGAAAGGAGTTGCGTCGAGCATACTCCATGTCGTCAAGCCCCCTGGAACAAAAAATGTCGGTGACCGTAAAAAAAGTAGAAGGCGGAAAAGTATCAAGCTGGCTGCACGACGAAGTAAAAGCCGGCGATTTTATGGAAGTGGCGCCCCCGGACGGCAGGTTTTACGTGGATGTAGATGTTGAAAAACGCCGCACCTATTATCTGTTTGCTGCCGGAAGCGGTATAACACCATTAATGTCGACGATTAAAACGGTTTTGGAAGCTGAACCGATGTGTGCAATTTTTTTGCTCTACGGCAGTCGAACGGAGGATCAGATCATTTTTCGCGATGAACTCGATCGAATCAGTGAAAAATATGCCGGTCAATTACATGTGGAGTACGTGCTCAGTCAGCCCAAAAAAGAGGGTGGGGGAGGCTTGTTTGGTATTTTCAAAAAAAGCAGCTCGAATTGGCAGGGAAAAACGGGTAGGATTAACGCCAAATTGGTGAATCAATTTCTCGACGAACAAATGGCACGCGGCCCGGAACCGGATTGTCAGTATTTCATTTGCGGCCCAGGTACCATGGCCGATGGCGTAAAAGCGGCTTTAAGTGGCCGGGGTATTCCTTCCAAGCAAATTCATGCCGAACACTTCGTCAATGCCAACCATATTCCAGGTGAATTTGAAACGCAACCTTCGGAGGCTTCCGGCGGTAAAAAAGCTGTCATTCATTTGAGGGGTGAAAAAATAGAATTGCCCGTGCCGGAAGGCGCCACGATTCTGGATGTTTTGGTAAAGGGCAAATACGACCCGCCGTATTCATGCACAGCCGGCGCTTGCGCTACCTGCATGGGGAAAGTGTTAAAAGGACAGGTCAGAATGGACGCCTGCTTTGCGCTCGATGATAGCGAAATCAAAGCCGGCTACATCCTGACCTGTCAGGCGCATCCAGAAACGGATGATGTGGAGGTTACCTACGATTTGTAGGATTTATTCGTTGCCGTTCGGGCCCATCAGTTTGGCCGTGCCGCGTACAGCTACACCTTTGTACTTTTTACCATTTACGGTAATTTCAGCACTGTAGTCATACGTCTGGCCGGTCGAATCATCGCTGGTTTTTGCCTTTTTGATTTTCAAGGTATAGGCCTTTGCTGTGCTTCCATTTTCAGGAATATTGTAAATCCAGGTATCGGTTCCTTGCTTTTGCGGTGTAACCCAGGGGTTGAGCCACGCCGATCCGTCGCTTACATTCTGGTAAAAAATAGCGCCCTCGATGTTACAAATTTCAACATCCCAGGATGGCTCTGATCCATGGCACCAGAATTCAAAGGGTACGCCTGCGCGGTCTAATAACTCAGGTGTTTTGGCCATTAAAGTGTCTACTTTACTGACTTGAAAAACAGGATTGCCTGGTTTTCCAACATTGATAAATTTTCCTGACAATACTGCATAAGCTGTTTCTCCCGGGTAGTGACACGGCGCCACTGCTTTGTTATAGGCAGGCTCCACGGTATTGGTTGGATCCTCGATCATGTAAATCACTTTGTTGACGTAATCCATTACACCGCCTTTGCCTGCGTTCATGAGCATTAGTCCTTTGATTTGCGTGGCATCGGTGTTGCGAACCTGTCCGACCCCGCCGACATTAGGGTCTATGGGCTTTTGGGTGGCATTCAAGGCGTTTGGCGCCGGGTTGCCGCTATCGGCGCTGGAATCATTTTTACATTGCAACAGACTAAAAGCCGCAACGAATACTAAAATAGTGTGTTTCATTTTCCTTTCAATTTTGAAGCTGCAAAGATACAACTCTTTATTTTGCCTGATCAGATGTGCCTTTCTTGAACGCGTTAATCATTTCAAAAGATGGATAGTGCGTTTTTTACACGAAGTTCGCACAACTGCCGTACCTTTGCGGTTCTTCTGTATAAAGATCAGACAAAAGTTCCACAATTATGGTAGGAAGCCTTACCCAAAAAAGCGCAAAACTCAAGCGCATTTTTATCGAACCCAAACTCCCAACATCACTTGAACCGCTTGGTGAACTCGCTCAAAACCTTTGGTGGTCATGGGATCACGAAGCCATAGAACTGTTCAACAGCATCGACGCCCAGGAGTTTGAAGCGCATTACCACAATCCGGTGGCATTGTTAGATGGGCTCAGTACGGAAAAAGCCCAGGCTTTAATTGCCGACAGCGCGTTTATCAGCAAAATGAAACGCGTTTATGATCGCTTTCGTCAGTATATGGCTGCCGCTCCGGCTACCAAACACCCGCATATCGCTTATTTTTGCATGGAATATGGCCTGCACCAATCGGTTCGCTTGTATTCAGGCGGCTTGGGGGTGCTTGCCGGCGATTACCTCAAGGAAATCAGCGACCGCAATGCGCCGATCGTAGCGGTGGGCTTGTTGTACCGTTATGGATACTTTCAGCAAGGTATCTCGATGAGTGGAGAACAAATCCACAACTACGACCCCGCCAAATTCACACAATTGCCGCTCATCCCTGTGCGCGACGCTCGTGGCGAATGGATCAAAATTCATGTCAACCTCAGCGGCAGAACCGTTTGGGCCAAAGTATGGGAACTGTCCGTCGGCCGAATGTCGCTGTACCTGCTGGATACCGATATCGACGATAACACCTGGGACGACCGCGTGATCACCCACCAGCTTTACGGTGGCAACAACGAAAATCGCTTGCGCCAGGAGCTTTTACTCGGCGTAGGCGGCTTGCGCGCCCTGAAAGCGATGAATATGGAACCCGACCTGTTCCATTTGAACGAAGGCCACGCTGCCTTTTTGGGATTGGAACGGCTCCGGAATTTCATGAAAGAGCAAGGTATGAGCTATGAAGAAGCGCTCGAAGTAGTGCGCGCTTCGCAACTGTTTACCACCCACACGCCCGTGCCGGCCGGTCATGATACTTTTTCAGAAGACCTGTTGAAAGATTACCTGTTCGAATACACCTACGCCCTTGATATCGCCTGGAGTGAACTGATGGCACTTGGGCGTTCCAATGCGGAAAACACACAGGAGTTGTTCAACGTCAGCCACTTGGCTATTCGTACCTCCCAGGAGGTGAACGGGGTGAGCCGCTTGCACGGCGACGTCAGTCGCCGTATGTTCAGCGAACTCACACCCGATTACCACCATACCGAAAACCACGTTGGGTACGTTACCAACAGCGTGCATTTCCCAACCTGGGTAGCCCGCGAGTGGTTAGATTATTACAATCAAAAATTCGGTAAAGATTTTGTTGATCACCAAACCGACCGTAAATATTGGAGCAAAATCCAAAAGGCGCCGGCCGCAGAAATCATGTCGATTCGCCGACTGCTTAAAAAACGTTTGCTGGATTGGGTGCGTAAATCATTAACCGACGACCTGATGCGCCGGGGCGAAAACCCGCGCGTGACGTTTGAAGTGGTAAATGCCATCAAAGACGATGCCCTGGTGTTCGGTTTCGCCCGCCGTTTTGCTACCTACAAGCGCGCCACCTTGCTGTTCTCGAACGAAAAACGCCTTTCGGAGATCGTCAATAACAGCGATCGGCCGGTTATTTTCCTGTTCGCAGGAAAGGCGCACCCGGCAGACAAAGGCGGCCAGGAATACATCCGCTTGATTTATAACGTGACGAAAAATCCCGAATTCCGCGGCAAGGTCATTTTCCTGGAGAATTACAGCATGGAAATGGCCAAATTGCTGACTTCCGGTGTCGATGTGTGGCTCAACAACCCTACGCGCCCGAAAGAAGCTTCAGGCACCAGCGGTATGAAAGCCGTGATGAACGGCGTCATGAACTTCTCCGTGCTCGACGGTTGGTGGTGCGAAGGGTACAAACCCGGCGCGGGTTGGGCTTTGCCAGAGCACGACACCTATTCGGACGCCACGCTGCAAAACGAACTCGACGCCGAAACCATTTACAACATCCTTGAAAACGACATTATCCCAACCTACTTCGCGCAGGATGCAAACGGGATCAGCGAAAGCTGGGTGCAGCATATCAAAAACACCATTGCCGATATCGCGCCCGATTTTGTGATGGGCCGTATGCTCGACGACTACTACGAGCGCTTTTACAACAAACTTTGGGAACGCAGTCAAAAGCTCAAAAAGAACCACCACCAGCAGGCAAAAGAACTCAGTGCGTGGAAAATAAGGGTAGAAAAAGCGTGGAAAGCCATCGAATTGCTCGATTTGCAAGCGCCGGATACGTTTAACCGCTCTTTGCCTCTCGGAGAACCCTTCGACGCTTCCGTTACCTTGCGCTTGCAGGATTTGTCGCCCGAAGATGTCGGCATCGAAGTGGTTTTTTACCGGCGCAAATCTGAAGAAGAACTGGAACTGATCAGTACTCAGGAAATGCAGGTAGCCGGCTCGGAAGGTGCAGAAGCAACCTACCGCTGCAAGTTTAATCCGGTCGCCGCCGGGGTGTTTGAATACGGATTCCGGATGTTCCCGAAACACCCTTTGCTCCCGCACCGCCAGGACTTTAGTCTTGTACGTTGGCTTTAAAAGATAGCACACAGGTAGCACGGCCTTCAGGCCGTCGGTAAAAGGCGCTTTAGCGCCGACCTAAGCAGACGTACAAAAGTGAAAACTGGTTCAATTTTGCAAAAAAGAGCGTATTTTTGGTGTAATATGAAGCTCTATCTTTTGTTTCTCATCGCATGTTGCTGTGGTTCGCTACGAGCCCAGCAATTAGCGCACCATGATATTTTGTTGCTGCAATTCAGTAAAGCCTCGGATGGCAACTGGCAGACTTCTGCGCCCAAATTTTTAACGGCATTCAACCCAAAGGGGTATAACAATCAGCCCAAGTTCTTCAGCGACAATGAGTTGTGGCTTACGGTGCAAACGCCGAAAGACACTACGCAGACGGATATCTATGCCCTGGATCTGGGCCTCAAAACCTTCACGCGGGTGACGGAAACCCCAAAAACAGCCGAATATTCCCCAACCCCCATGCCGGGCGGGAAACGATTCAGCGCCGTGCGCGTGGAAGAAGACGATAACCAGCGGTTGTGGTCGTTTCCAATCGATCGCAGCGACAACGGCCGGCCCGAATTCCCGGATCTGTACGGTGTAGGATACCATTGCTGGTTGAACGATACGCTTGTTGCCTTTTTTATCGTTGGAGATGAAGGTCAGCCACATACCCTTCAGGTGGCCGGAACGCGCCGTCAGCAAGCCAAAAAACTGGCCTCGAACATCGGGCGATGCCTGCTCAAAACATCCGACGGCAAACTGGCATTCGTGCAGAAGCCCACCGAACAAACCTGGTTTCTCAAAACCTGGACGCCCGCTTCCAACCAACAAGATATCGTCGTTAAAATGCCCGCGGGCGTCGAAGATTTTGCCATCCTGCCTGATGGAACGTACCTGTGCGGCGATGGCGCGCGCTTGTATGTGTATAAGGCTGGCATGGCGGAGTGGAAGGAAATGGGCAATCTTGGGAAACATGGGGTGAAGAAGATCACACGTATTGCCGCCTCCAGGGATGGAAAAGTGGCGGTGGTGGTGGAGTGATTCTGATGATTTTTCGATTTTTCGATTGGACCGATTATTCGATTAAAAAAATGATTAGTCTTTATTGAAAGTGACTAAAAAGTCATTAAATTTGAAAAGAAAATAATCGAATAACTAACCCATCAAACCATGACTTCACAAGAATTGAATACCCGATTTAAGAGTTGGGCAGTTGCAATCGTGGGAATTGCCAGAGAATGGCCAACCAGGTACGAATATCGCATGATTTCCAACCAAATAATGAGATCTGCCTCGTCAGCAGCGTGCAATTACAGATCTGCATGCCGACGAAAATCCAACAAAGACTTTTTAAATAAACTTAAGATCGTTGAAGAAGAATTAGACGAGTCTATGTTTTGGCTGGAATTTGTTGTTGCCTTGACTCCTTCTCTTAAAAAAGATGTTGTTCCTTTGTTCAAAGAAGCGAATGAATTGCTTTCAATCACAGTAGCCTCTATTAGTACGATCAGAAAAACAATCAAAAGTCAAAAAAGACAGACATGATTTTTCGATTGGACCGATTGTTCGATTGTACGGCTTACTCGATGGAGTCAACCGCTTATTTAAACTATTCGAGCAAAAAAATAATCCTTACAATCTAACAATCGGTCCAATCGAAAAATCGAAAAATCGAATAATCGATACAATCGAATCAATCAAATAATGTTTCCCACCACACTTCCTGCTCCCAAACCCCTTGATCCTTCCGTCGCTCACGCTCCACGCCGCGTCATCGAAGGTGTACTTTCTAAAGCCGATAAAGTCCTTGCCCTGCAAAATGCCTTGCGTTATTTCCCCGTCGAGTGGCACGCCGAGCTGGCCCCGGAATTCGCCGAAGAGCTCGAACGCTACGGCCGGATCTACATGTACCGATTTCGCCCCGAAGAGCCCATGCGCACGCGCCCGATCGAGGCGTACCCTGCGCGCACGCGCCAGGCAGCAGCCATCATGCTCATGATCCAGAACAACCTCGACCCCAAGGTGGCTAAATACCCGCACGAGCTGATTACTTACGGCGGCAATGGTGCGGTGTTTCAAAACTGGGCGCAATACCTGCTTACCATGCAGTATTTGTCGGAAATGACCGATCACCAAACCCTGGTGCTGTACTCCGGTCATCCGCTGGGTTTGTTTCCCAGCCATCCCGATGCCCCGCGCGTGGTGGTCACCAACGGCATGATGATCCCGAATTATTCGAAAAAAGAAGACTGGAACCGCTATAACGCCCTCGGCGTGACCCAATACGGTCAAATGACGGCCGGTTCGTTTATGTATATCGGTCCGCAAGGCATCGTGCATGGCACCACGATTACGCTGTTAAATGCCGGGCGGCGCATGGGCCTGGGCGACAGCCTGGCCGGTCGGGTGTTCGTCACTTCCGGACTCGGCGGTATGAGTGGCGCGCAAGCAGTAGCGGCCGTCATCACCGGCTGCGTGGGCATCATTGCGGAAGTGGATGGCGATATGGTGCAACAACGACTGACCGACGGATACATCAAAAAAGAAAACGTTTACACCGACCTGGGCGCGTTGATCGAGGCGATGGAGAACGCCCGCCGTAACAAAAGTGCCGTTACACTGGTGTATCACGGCAATATAGTCGATTTGTGGGAGCGATTCGTAAAAGACCATATCCACATCGAACTGGGCTCCGACCAGACCAGTTGCCATAACATCCACGACCTGGGATATTGCCCTGTGGGTTATACTTTCGAGCAAGCCAAGGCACTGCTCAACAGCAACAAAGCTGCTTTTATGGAGGCGGTTCAGGTCACCTTGCGGCGGCATGTGGCGGCTGTGAACGTCATGGCGGAAAGGGGTATGTATTTTTGGGATTATGGCAATGCTTTCCTGAAAGAAGCTGGGGATGCCGGGGCGGAAGTGTTTGTTTCGGATGATTTTGACCGGGCTGAAGCCCGCTCTACCGACGGGCTGAAGGCCCGTGCTACCTCCTCCTTTCGTTACCCTTCCTATGTAGAGGACATCATGGGGCCTTTGTGTTTCGACTATGGTTTTGGCCCGTTCCGCTGGGTTTGTTGCTCCGGCGATTTGAACGACCTGTATAAAACCGACGATATCGCTGCCGGAGTGCTGGAGCAAATGCTGGCGGAAGCCCCCGATGAAATTAAAGGACAAATTCGCGATAACCTCAACTGGATACGCGATGCGCGGGTGAATCTGCCGGTCGTAGGCTCTTTCTCCCGCATATTGTACGCCGATTCAGAAGGTCGCATGCGCATTAGCAAAGCCTTCAACGACGCTATTGCCCGCGGTGAATTGAAAGGTCCTGTGGTGCTTGGCCGCGATCATCACGATGTGAGCGGCACGGATTCTCCGTATCGCGAAACCGCCAATATTTACGATGGTTCCCGTTTCACGGCCGATATG
>JAEUUR010000527.1 GCA_016787465.1 Saprospiraceae bacterium
GTTTTCTTTTCCCCAACGTGTCATTTTCATCACCCGTTTCGGATTCATTCGCATGACGCCCATAACCAGTCCAGCCATCAATGCTGCTGCCAGAAAAACTGACCCATCGGGTAGCATGAAGACCGACAAAAGCAGTCCCAAAGCAATCGATGCAACTAAAAGTGAATTCTTTTTCATAATCGAAGAATTGTGATTGGTTAGTTCAATGCGGCGCTGTTGTGCGCTTGTTGAGGTTTTAAAACCATACTTTTTGAAATAAACCGGGCATTTTCAGCCATGTTCATCCCTTCTATCACCGCTTGCCGAAACTGGCCCGACAAGCTGAACAATGACTCCTTTTCAACATCGGTGTACCCACCTACATACGCACAGGCAATACCCACGCCTCGCCACAGCGATTCGCGGCGTTCTTTTGGAAAAGCACATACCACCAGGTTCGTTTCTTGTGGATCGCCTTTCGTTATGTACCAAACTCTACGGCCCACTCCCTGATCGAAGCCTGTCAAGGCATCTGAACCAACCCATTCCGGCACTTCAAAATGCCGGATGGTGCGCCGCCCCCTGAACAACCCGAAATAATACCCTACCCCGTCATATACAGTTTGCCTCAGCGCAGGGCAGACAGAATCAATCCAAGGGTCGGGCGACAGCCCCAGTTTCGCAAAAGCCCAACCCAAACCGATCGCTAAAAATACGCTTTGTTTTTCTTTCTCAGCGGCGTACAACATTGTCCAGTTGGCCGGTTCCGATCCCATACGCCGGTCGAGCAAGGCAATTTCCATTGATGCAGCTTCAAAACCTACGGAACGAAATTCAGGCGGTTCCGTCGCCAAACCTTCAAGCAAAGTATCCAATGCCGGCTGTTGGGCCGCCAAAGCTTGCGCTTTTTGGAACACGGTTTGAATGTATTCCATCCGATTGGCGATCTGGTCAGACATAGGTTGCTACACTTGGATGCACAGTACTGATCCACACTTTGGCCAAATCCGACTGCATTTCATCCGACACCCGGAATGCCGTTTCGGATGTCGACTTTTCAATCAGTGTTTCCAGGCTATCGGTTGCCGATACTGCGTATGGATCGATTTTAATATCCAGTGAAGTATCGTACATATATTCGAACGCAAGCCGGAACATTTCAGCTGCCATGTGTTCCAACACAGTTAAATTTTCAGAAACCTGCCCAATCAAATCTTCAGGGGGATTTTCTGCCGATAAGGCCCGGTGAAAACGCAACAAACATTCCAGGTCGAAAACATTGATCCGGACATCTTCATATGTTTCATTTTCGTATTGACTCCACACCCGGAACAATTCCTGCATTTTTTCATTCAACAAAGCAAAACGACGTCCGATACCATGTGAGTTGCTAGCGTATTTTTTCAGGAAATTCACATCGGTGTATCCTCCATTTTTGAAAATTACGGTCGGAATTCCCCAATATGTGCCCCAATCCCATACCACTTTCATCACCATCACCTGCGTGTGGCCGAAAGTGCCGTACATATTTCTGTACAAGGATACCCATCCGTTGTACAACTCCCGGTGGGTATGTTCGTAAATGAGGGTGCGAAGCGCGATGTCTTCGCCTTCCAAGTCGTGTTTAACCAGGGAAGTAATCCATGAATTACTGAGCGAAATAAAGTCGGTGCCAGGTGAATAGAAGGGGTCCAAAAACGCCCCGGCTTCACCGGTTACGGCCCATCTGTCGGTGGAATAAAATTGTTTGACATCGTGCGCGAAATGTTTCATCACCTTGAAATCGAGCACTTTATCGCGGTGCTGTTCGAAAACAGCTGCGGCCTGCGGCTCGTGATCCGAAAACCATTGCATGGCTTTTTCGAAGGTATGGAACTTTTCGAAAGGATGATACCTGGGGTCGGCGACAATGCCGATGCTGGTTGCGCCCGAAACCAGCGGGATCAACCACACCCAATACCCGGTTCCCATGAGGTGGTTTGTTGCGAGGCGGCGGCGGCCGGGCGCCAGGTAATTGCGCCAGGCTTCATCGTCCGACCAATGATCAGGATCAATTTCACAGCCCAACCGGAACCAGGCCGAGTTGATATCGTGGTCGGATGGTTTTTCCAAACCGAGTTTGCGTTTTAAAAAACTCCGCCGGCCGGTGGCGTCTATGACCCATTTGGAGGTATAAGAAGTGGTATTTTCACCAATTGTCACGGTCGTTTCATGCCCATCGGCCGACAAATGAACGTCTTGTACCGAAGCGCCTTGGATGATTTCGATGCCGCGCATGGCGCAGATCTGTACCAGGTCATTTTCAAGGATTCCGCGGTCGATCTGATGCGTCGGAATTGGGTGTGCAATTTTGGAACCCATTTCTACGCGTCTGACAATGTTGTTCCGGTGCTGCGGACTAAAAAAGAATCGGAATCCAAATTTGGGAAGTTGATGGTTTGTGAGGTATTCTTTTAATTGCAACACTTCCCGCAGGTAATAAGACCCCAGTTCCACCGTGGATTCGCCCACCTTGTGGGTTGCAACGGCAGCATCGTCGAGTCGTTTTTCAAGCACTAGCAAGCTGATGTCGGGTTTCGTCAGTTTCAACTGCAGCGCAAGCGTGAGGCCGGAAAGGCCGCCGCCAAGAATAATGACATCATAAGAGCCGTTCATGTTTTTTCAGACATTGAGCAACTTGCCTATTGTTTAATTTATTTAAAATCAATAATTTACACAATTTAAAAAACAAATTTAAACAACAGAGCGCTATACAAATGTACAATTGTTGTTGTTCAAATCAATGGAAAAACGGTTTTAGGATGCAAAATCACGGAAAGCCATGATTGGGGTCACCGCAATTTGGGAGGCAATGGAGGCCAACATTGAATCAGATTTTTTTACGTTCTTTGCCAAGTAAGATTTCATCGTTATGTCGAAGAAGCAAAACAAAGCCAAACTCCAATCTGTACCTAATACTGGCCGGCAATCAGCCACGACAACCTCATCAGGTAGCGCCGGCATATCGGAAACCACCATCCTTGCGGCATGCCTCGTGCTGACATTTGCCGTTTTTGCCAACACGTTGAGTGCGGGGTTTGTCAACTGGGACGACCACGGGTACCTTTGGCTCAACCCGTTGGTGCAACCACTATCCGGGCAAGCAATTTCCGAGATGTTCACCGGCCACACATGCGGTAACTATTCCCCGTTGGTGGTATTCAGTTATTGTATCGAGCATGGTTTCGACAACATCGTAAAACCAGGCGCAATGGTGGCGGACAATTTCAATCCGTTTACTTACCATTTCACCAATGTGCTGTTGCACCTTGGCGCCACCACCCTGGCTTTTTTCTTTTTCAAAGCCCTCGGCCTGCGCAGTTGGGCACTCGGATTCGCTACGGCATTGTTCGGCATTCACCCTATGCGTTGTGAAAGCGTAGCCTGGGTCACGGAACGCAAAGACGTGTTGTACGGACTGTTTTACATCGGCGCGTTGCTTACCTACTGGAAATACCTGCATGAACAATCCGGCAAAACGAAATGGTATCTCATCACGCTTGGCCTTGGGGTGTTGTCCTATTTTTCAAAAATTCAGGCCGTATCCCTCCCGCTGTCGATGCTTTGTCTGGATTACCTGGCCGGCCGAAACATAAAATCCTTTTCTGTTTGGTTTGAAAAAGCGCCGTATTGGATTTTGTCGCTCGTTTTCGGCTTGGTTGGTCTGCACTTTCTGGAAGCAGCCGAAGGATTGAAAGACACCGGCTATCCGCTTACCGACCGTTTGTTTTTTGCCACCTACTCATTGTGCGCGTATTTGTGGAAACTGGTCGCTCCATTCGGACTGTCGGCCTACTATCCTTATCCGGCGAAGGGCGCTTTACCGGCCATCTATTATGCGACGCCGCTGGTATTAGCCGGCGTCGGTTGGTGGGTGTGGAGAAGCGCGAAATACGGCAAGGAGATCGTGTTTGGCTTTTTGTTTTTCCTGGTGAACATCATGTTTGTGTTGCAATTCAAAGGCGCCGGTAAAGCGTTTATGGCCGACCGTTTCACCTACATTCCATACCTGGGTTTGTTTTTTATCCTCGCAAAAAAATACGCCGACGCTGCGGAAGGCAAATTGGGCGCCGGTTTGCAAACCGCCCTACCCTACCTGGCAGGCGGCTTTCTGGCCCTGTGCGCTTTTTTAACCTTTAAACAGAATCAAACCTGGCAGTCGAGCCTGACCTTGTGGGATAACGTGACGCAAAAACACCCGGGCGATGCGCTGTCGTGGAACAATTACGGACTTGCATACCTCGATTTGGACGATGCGGAGAAAGCGTTGCCGATCTATGAAAAGGCGCTGAAAGCAGACCCGAACCATTTCGACGCCCTATTCAACATGGGTGTTACGCTCAACAAATTGAAACGCTACAAGGAAGCCATCCAGATGTACGACCGCGCCCTGGCCGTCAAGCCCGATTATCCGGATGCTTTTTTCAGTCGCGGGCAGGTGTACATCAACGCCAACGAAACCGAAAAAGCCGTTGCTGATTTTCAGAAAGCCCTGGCCTTAGGTTTTAATAAACCGAAACACGAGATCATGGCCGCCATCGGTAATGCCTACAACACCGGCAAACAATTCGATAAAGCCGCCGCCGCCTACGACGAAGCCATCAAGGAAAAACCCGACGCCGATTATCATTTCAAAAAAGGAAACGCCCTGGCCGCCGGCGGAAACATGCTGGGCGCTATGACGGCGTACGATGCAGCCATAGCAATCTTACCCGACTTCCCCGATGCCTACAACAACAAGGCCAACGCGCTGGCTTCCATTCAACGTTTTGCCGACGCCATACCCATGTTCAACAAAGCCATCGAACTGAAACCGGACGCGCCGAATTTCCGTTGCAACCGCGGTTTGGCCAAACACGCCATGGGCGATTTGCAAGGCGCCTGTGCCGATTGGCAGCAGGCGGCAATGGGTGGATATAGTCCGGCGAATAGTTTGGTGCAGCAGTACTGTAAGTAGGGGGCATGTCTGGCCTCATTTCCTTACCAATAACTCATGAAAAAGATATTCCTTTCTTTTGCATTATTAGCAAGTCCTATATTTCTACTTGCACAAAAACATGATTTCACTTTAATTTTTGGTTACGCTGGAGGTATTTACTCCCCAGATGATGACGCTTTTGGAATAAATGTGATGACTTTTGGAGAAGGTAGCGTTAGGTTGACTGATAATCAGGTAATCAATATGGGGTTTAATGATACCGATGTAAGTATGAGCGATGCGGATGGAAATTTGATCTTTTATTACAACGGAGTTTATATAGAGAACGCAGATTTTGAAAAAATGGAGGGCGGGGATACCCTGAATGTTTGGTCGCCAATTGGTAGCGATATTCCACAAGGCGCTGTTTGTATTCCTTTTCCAGAGAAGCCACAAAAATACATTTTGATACATGAATCAGAAGAATATATTGTCTCCCCAATGTGGAGCTTTCAAGGTATAGGTTTGTATTATTCCATCATAGATATGAATGAGAACGGAGGATTGGGGCGAGTAGTGGAGCGGAAAAAACTACTTATTTCCGACACATTAACTTATGGGCAATTAACTGCGGTGCGTCATGCAAATGGAAGGGATTGGTGGGTATTGGTAGGAGAAAGCCATACGGATAGGTTCTATACTTTACTAATTGATGTTGATGGTATTCATCTTCATTCAATTCAAAACACAGGCATTCAGCGGCAAGAGGGCTTTGGCCATGCTTATTTTTCTCAAGATGGAAACAAATATGTCTCAAGTCAGGGAATAGACTTTGGGCCGAATTGGGGGTACTTATATAGTTATGATTTTGATCGATGTTCAGGGGCCTTGAGCAATGGGAAAGAAATTCATATTACAGGAAGTGTAGGTTCCGGCGTTGCAATTTCATCAAATTCTCGATTTTTATATGCTCCAACTGAAGAGTATTTGTATCAGTTTGATTTGCAAGCTACTGATGTAGCTGGAAGTCGAATAAAAGTTGGTACATACAATGGCCATTTAGACCCTTTTCCAACAAAATTTGATAGAAGCTATCTAGCCCCTGATGGAAAAATATATGTGGTTACAAGCAGTGGCTCTCGAACGCTTCATGTTGTAAATAAACCAAATGAATTGGGAATTGCTTGTGATTTTCAACAGCCAGGTACTAAACTCCCATGCAACAATGCAAGAAGTTTTCCCAATTTCCCCAACTACCGCCTCGGCCCACTCGACGGCTCGCCCTGCGATACCCTGGGGCTGGATAACCTCCCAGTAGCATTCTGGCGCTCCGAGCGGGATACGCTGGAGCCGCTGCATGTGACTTTTCACGATCTTTCCTATTACGAACCCACTATCTGGCTTTGGAATTTCGGCGACGGCACAGTCGGCACTTCGGAGCGCCATCCGGAGCACACCTTTCCCGGGCCGGGCGAATACGAAGTGTGCCTCACGGCGAGTAACGCTAATGCCACGCATACCCTGTGCCGCACGCTGACATTCACTACCTCCTCAATTGAAAACCCCGATATTACAAATCAGATTTCCGTCGGCCCCAATCCATTTGGCAATTATCTTACGGTGGCCTTAAGCATTCAACTTCGCAGTCCAGTTTTCAGACTTTACGACCAAACCGGTCGCCTGGTGCGCGCCCGCTCGCTGGCGTACGGGCTCACGGAGCTGGAAACGGTCGATTTACCAGTGGGTTTGTATTTTTGGGAGGTAAGAAGCGGCAGCGAGGTGGTAAAGGTTGGGAAGATGGTGAAGGTGGAGTGACTTTTTCACTTCCAAGTCTAAGTTATTTTCCTGCGAGTTGTCTCCCTCACGGTCGACAAATCAGTACCTGCGTGTGGGGGCTGGGGGAACTCGGATTT
>JAEUUR010000613.1 GCA_016787465.1 Saprospiraceae bacterium
ACCTGGATCGTTAGGGCCAAATGCTTTAGGCACGCCACCATCAACTGTGTATTCAATAATATAAGTGCCTACGCCCTGACCTGGATCAAATTGCGTTGCTGGTTGGCCATTTACCGTAAAGCCTTCACTGACAATATTGGCATCGCCGGGCGTTGCCGTCAAATCAATCGCAGGTGAAAACAAGCAGAATGGACCACTTAAATCAACTGTGAAACTTGGGTTCGGGTATTCACAACGGTTGCCGATTTGAAGAATCTGGCCTGTTTCACTTTGAACAGTGATGGAGTAGCCAATGGCATCCACATGAATTCCGGTCAAATAATAATCGCCGGAATTGGCTGGATTTTCAGTAAACGTTGTGCCGATTGGAATTAGTACTGGCGCTCCAGGAGGCGCCGGGCTATTGGTACGGTATAAACCAGTTCTGGCAATCACCGTCCACGTTTTACCGGCCAATGATTCAATTTTGATCGTTTCAGAGAACTGCCCGTTTGTAAGGGTAGTTGCATTGTTTTTACATACGCAAGGATCGTCGATCAGAATAACAGGTGTACAACGGGAGAATGGCGCCACGGTGACAATAACCGTGCAAGCGCCGGTGTTGTCACATTCGTCGGTTGCTTCAAAATCAACGGGCAACATGAGACCTTCATCATCGCAATCGAATGTGAAGGACAAATCAGTAATTTGAATATCGTCAATGTCTGAACAGTTATCGGAAACCGTGATATTCAAGTCATTTTCTGTTACAGTCGCATTGCCAAAAATATCGAGGTTAACGGTTACTCCCGGAGGGCAAACCAGGGTAGGAGGCGTATTATCCACCACCTGAATTACCTGTGTATGTTCGTTCATATTACCACAATCGTCTGTTGCTGACCAGGTTCTTGTGATAGTACGCTCATGTGGACAATCGCCGGGCACTTCAGATTCACTGAATGTTACTTCAGGGCCAACTGAAACCGGAATGAACGATTGTCCGGTATTGATACCACAATTGGTAGCTGCAGCAGGTGCGTTCCAAACAAAATCTGAATATTCATTGCCGTTTCCACTGAGACTCACGGAGGTGCCTGCTACGTTGGTACCATCTTCCAAAACACCTATATCAGTTGAAAGCATGCCGTTTGCCGGGCCGCCTACTGCCGTGAATGTGCCTTCATAACTCAAAAACTGAACCACCATGCCACCCATGACGTTGTGCACCAGAGCAATGCCATCAGGAGCGCCGTTTTGAATGCCATTTGCAGGATAACCAAAACAAAGTGTACCAAAACCATTGCTTAGGTTTGGAATAATTCCAGAAAGCACATCAGTATCATAGACTGCACCGCCAGTTCCATTGTACAACACCAACGAGTAGGCTGACAAATCAACGCCGGCTGTTCCGGCGATCTCAATAAATTCACCCGCATCAGTACCTGAATTGTCGTAGTGAATTTCATTAATCCACACATTTTGCATCATATTGCCCATATCGCAGGCATCCTGGGCCAACAGATCGGCTGGAGGAGGCACCACTTCATCACATTCGATGGTGATATCCTGGGGCAGCGGCGGAATAAACGCCGGGCCCTGATCATCGAACAAGGTAATGGTTTGTGTATGAGATACTGAGTTGCCACATGCGTCGGTAAGCATCCAGGTGCGGTGTACAAAACTTTCACCGTTGCAATCGCCAAAGGTCATTGATTGGCTGAACTCAGACATAATTACGCCAGGGAGCGGGTCGAGCGTTTGACCGGTATTCAAAAGGCCAGGAGAATCATCGACAGGACCTGTCCAGGTGAAATCAGCATATTCCATGCCGGCTCCGGTCAGTTGTAGGGAAGTTCCAACTGCATTAGAACCATCTTCAAGCACACCTATATCCGTAGAAGTCATACCATCAGCGATACCACCGACGGCAACAAAAGAACCTTCATAGCTGAGGAATTGCACCACCATCCCTCCGTTGGTAGCAAAAGCAAGTCCGTCCGGCGCGCCGTTTTGGATGCCGTTTACAGGATAAGGGAATGCAATGGCGCCAAAACCGTTTCCTTCATCCGGAATAATTCCACTGAGGATCATGGTGCCATACTGAACGCCAGTTGCACCATTGTACAATACGATATTATATTGTGACAGATCGATGCCCGCTGTACCAGCGACTTCAACAAACTCTCCGGCATCGGTGCCTACGTTGTCGTAGTGAATTTCATTAATGAACACTACAGGGGGCGAAACACCGGGATCGCAATTGTCCGTTCCATCCAGGATTTCAGGCATCGGCAGTGCATCGCCACAATAGGCTGTGTAGTCTTCCGGTAAATCCTGATTAAACACAGGAGGGGTATCATCTGTAATGGTAATAAATTGGGTATGTTGAGCGGAGTTTCCACAATCGTCGGTGGCCGTCCAGGTGCGGCGAATGGTGAACTCTTGCGGACAATCTTCACCTTCAATGGTTGTTTGTGCAAAGGTCACATCCACAACGGGATCAACCAGGTCGGATGCCGTCAGGGTTTCAGGATCGGGAACCACTTCATCACATTCCAGGCTGTAATCCTGCGGCAGCGGGCTTTGATCAAACGTTGGTGGAGTTCCGTCGCCAGGGCCAACGGAAACATCTGTGTTGGCGATGCAATTATTTGGGTCGCCGCTATCTCTAACATATACCGTGTAAGGGCCTGCAGCAAGGTTGGAGAATGTGTTTCCTGGTTGGAAATTTACCCCGTCGATGGAATATTCCAGTGCACCAACGCAATTGGTACACGTTGCGGTGATGGTGATGGAGCCGTCATCAGCATCCTGGCAGGTTTCATCGGTTACATCGACATTGGTGATTTCCAGGTCGCATTGTGAAACGAAGGAACAGGCACCAGGATCTATAATCAAAGCAGTGAAAGTACAAGGCACTCCGGTTGTAGCATCTGTGACGGTGACGTTTACATTACCTGCACCGGCAGAACCGGCTTGAAGTCGAAAGAAATTACTTGCTCCATATGGAACATTGTTTGCAGGCATATTTCCGTCCAACAGAACAGAGCCCATACTGACTGTAACATTGTAGCCCGTGCCCAGGCCTGTTCCGTCAGGGTCGAGTTGAAACCAAATATAATCATCGCCTGAATCATCAGTTTCGTTGTTGTTTTCGCAATGTACATCACTTAAGCCTGCTGTGGTCAAGTCGCAGGATATGGCGCAGGAGTTTACACTTGGGCCATTGCTGTTGGTAAACGTGCATGCGGGCTCGGCACTGAAAGTTGCCGTTACCACGCTGGCTGTGCCATCGGCTTTTAAGCGAACGCCGGTGAATACCGCTGGGCTGGTGAATGGCGCTGCTATTGTAAGTGCGCCGCCGCCGGTCAAAACATCGCCCGTGAGCACCAAGTTGCCGCTACCGGGAGGGTTTGCGAACGAAACGATTATGGTTGCTGTAAAATAATCGTCTGAAGGATCGCCTGGTGTACCATTGTCGTTGCAAGTGCTTTGGTTGCTAAATTCAAGGCTGGATAAGCCACAACCGCAAGTGCTGCTGTGCAAGCCCAGGTCAGTGGAGTTGTCGGTAGCAAAGCCATCCCATTCAATCGCGGGGTCAAATACATCTGAGCCGACCGGATCGCCAGCGCTGATGCTAAACTTCCTCCGAATGGTGTTATCTGCTGTGGAAGTCAAGCCTGTACCCCATTCTGTACCGGGGTCGAAACCAATTTGACCGAGCACATCAATGGTGGTATTTGTGCTGTTTTTGAACAATTCTACCGCATCATCACCGTTGTAAAAAGAAGAAGTACTGGTTTGGTCTGCTTGCGCCAGGATAGCTGCATTCGCCGTATTGATCGCCACGACAAAAACATCGTGTGATGCCACGGTACCCACCAATGCAATGGTAGTGCCTGCTGTCAGTGATCCATTAAAATAGAACTTCAACTGATAATTTCCCGTTAAAGTGATAGCAGACCCGGTCGGGTTGTAAATTTCAATGGCTTTATTATTACTTGTCCCTTCGATGTATTCTGAAATAAACAACTCCGTACAAGGTGGTGCAGTTGCAGCAATGGAGAAGTTTACGTTTGAAATATCGAAGAATATATTGTTGGAACACTGAATCCAAATCCGTGCCGTCGTTGTATTGATATTAGGCATCGTGACAGATTGGGTTCCGTCGTTGGGCGTATTGGCCAACAAGGTAGTAAAAGAGGCGCCGCCATCCGTGGTAAGCAAAATGTCCACATTGGCACAGCTAATGGGTGCTGCCGTAGTGCCGGCGACGTTCCAGGTGACTGTTTGTGCCGAGTTGCCGGGGAAGGTAACCGCCGTATTGGGGGCTGTGACTATAAACGGGCCAGCTGTCGCCACGGTGGTTACCGTATTGGAAGCTTCTCCTGTACACCCTGCCGTCGCAAAATTGTCGCGCACTGTAACCCGGAAATTCATATCGCGGCCGATGGAAGGCAACTCCTCCCAGGTCGGGTTTAAATTATTAAACAGATCGGGTAAGTTGTAGAAATAACGAGAGGGGGATGTTACCGGATCCAAAGAACGGAACATGGGACCGGTCGTATTGAAAGATGAAGGAGGCATCGGTTGACTTGGATTGCTCCAAGCATCAATTTGTTCCCAGCAATAAGTCAAAGTACCATTTGGGTCGGTAGCAGAAGCAGTGAGAACAAACGGGGTGGAAATCGGAATTGAATAATTAGAAAGGCCCGAAACAGTAGGACTTACATTAGCCAGTACAACTTCAGCATCGCAGGTGCTTCCGCCTCCGGTTGCAACAAACGGTCGCATTTCAAAAAGGCTGGCAGTACTGAAATAGTCATCGCTATTGCTTTGAACATCCGGAGCGCAAATGCCGGCATATCCCATGATGGTAGATGCAGAGCCCGGTTCAATAGCTGTTGAATTGTTCCTGTTGCAATTGTTGTATTGTGTATGGTTGGCATTAAATTGATGGCCAACTTCGTGGGCTACATAATCGATGTCGAATGGGTCGCCAACCGGAGCGGCGCTCCCTGTAACGCCACTTGCCTTAAATGCATTGTTGCACACTACTCCAAGGCCGGCCAAACCGCCGGAATTGGTACCAAAGACATGACCAATATCGTAATTTCCATTGCCGATGACGGCATCCGTATTCACCTGGTTCTCATCAATCATTAACCCTGGATCGCCGTTGGTAAACGGATCGGTACCTGCGTTTGTATAAACAATAAGGTTGTTAGTTGCTATTAGAATCATGCGCGAAGCGACGTCCCTTTCAAATACGCCGTTTACACGATTCAAGGTGGTGTTGATCGCCGCCATGGCTAAAGCCACCGTTCCGCCGTGAAAGGCGGTATACTCGCCAGTGGCCGAAATGGCGATACGGTATTCATGGCGTTTGCCACAGTCGCCAACAAATTCTTGTAATAAAACAGGATCATTAGGAAAACCAAGGCTAATCCCGGAATCATCCACGTTACAGGAGAAAACTTCCCCGTTTTGCTTTACAAAGTCGTGTTTGAAATAGCAGATGTAATCTTCTGTATTGCCCGATGCGTATGGATCAATAAACACCGAGTTGCCGCCACCGTAGGTCATTGCATGAAACCCCTTCGGCGTTACATCCAACTTGATGGTATTGGCCGGATTGTCCATATTGTAACCTGTGTAGGTACGTATCTCTGGGTATTGAGCGGCAAGCGCCGGGGCCATCACGGGTGAATACCATACTTTAAACCGGGCGAAAGAACCATCCGCTTGTGGCAAATGTAATTCCAAACCTGGCTGATTGGCTGCTGCGGAATTCTCTTTGGGAGCTGCCGCCAATGCGTTGCGCATTGCCGGAAAATCGAGCCGGTACACCTCGTATTTGGTAGGGATGATGTGCCTGACATTATTTTCTGCAAGGATCGCATTTTCTGCTATACCATTCCATAGGGAACGGGATTCATATCCCTGAACCGCTTGGCCGGAGGCAGCGTAACCGAAAACTTGGAAAAGAAAAAATGCGAGAAGTTGTCCGCGTTTCGAGTGAAAAAGCGGAAAAAAAATGCAGTGTAAATAACCTTTCATGAGTTATGATTAAATATGATATGGCTTCAAAACTTGTCGATTTCAGCCCCTTTTTAAGGACTGTTACCGATTGATTAAAAAGAACATCGCCACGCAGCAAAAACCAGGCCGCATACTAGCAATTGTCATTTTTTAAACCAAAATAATTGGGATGTTACGGGAAACCGGATTAAACCCTTGAGCATATTCTTTAAAATAAGTAGAACAGCTCAAGTTTGGTGCAAATGTAATACTAGAGGTGAAATAATTATTCTACTGTACAGAAACTTAACATGGGAAAATTTTAAAAAAAAGAGGCTACCTTTTAAGTTGCTTTCCCGCAGAATTCGCTGAATAATACGCAGAACTCGCAGGTTATATTGATTGTAAATCACTCAAAAACAAAGAGTTGAATAAATTACAATCAAACAAACAACTTAAAAGACAGCCTCTTGGTTATTGTAACCACACCATCGAATCAATCGAAAAATCGAATCATTCGAATCAATTACTTCTTCTTACTCCACTCCATGATGCTCTTGTCATTCATGCGCGGGTAATCGGCATTGCCTTCTTTTTTGGCAAGTTCAGTGCTTTTTTCTGCGGTAGCGATAGCGTCTTTGTAACGGCCAAGTTCAGCAAGGATATTGGCTTTCAGGCGCAGGATCCAGAATTTGTCGCCGCCTTTTTCCAGCGACTTGTCCACCCAAACCAAGGCTTGAGCCATATCTTTTTTCTCTTCGAAATAGTAACGCGCTGCACCGTAGAAATCGTTGGCGGAAGGCCCGTCCATCGTAGTTTTAATAGCTGACATTACTTTGCCATCGGTATCCACCGTAATCGGGATGATCACTTTGGTGTATTCCCAGCTCAGTTCCAGATCTCCACCGTTGTTGCGCAAATTGCCAAAATCGAGCGTAAAGGTTTCAACCAGGTCGCGCAAAGAAATTGAAGAGGCAGTCACTTTTGCTGCAACGTCTTCTTCTTTGAAATCGGCAGGCTCCGGAGCGCCCCAATACGATGTGTTTTTGTAAATGATGATCGTCCAGTCTTTTTCGCCAGGAATAGTGTAAAGCGCGTAAGTGCCTTTTTTCACCGGCGCTCCGGCTACCATGGCATCATCACTGAACGTAATTTTAGAAGAGGCATTAGCGCCGGTGCGCCACAGTTGGCCGAAAGGCACCAGATCGCCGAAGATTTTGCGACCTTTGGCGCTTGGGCGTGAATATTCGACATCCACTTTGATCAGGCCAATGTCCTGGCTGACTTTGCAGGTAGGGCTGGGTTGCGGGGTTTTAATTTGTGCAGAGGCCGAAAAAACAAGGGCCGTCAAAAGGGCATTCAGTAAGAAGAATTTTTTCATGTTCAGATATGTTGTAAACTTTTGTGTGAAAACACTCAATTTAAAAAAAGGTTGCTCCTGATTTGGCAAAATTACAACCCTTGCCCCGAATTTTACCATTCATTACTCAACGTTCCACAATCAAAACCTGTATGATCCACTTTAAATGCCTGCCGTTTTCTGAATTGTCTGTTTTTGAATTGTATGAAATAATGGCCTTGCGTCAGGAAGTGTTCGTGGTGGAGCAAAATTGCCCCTATCAGGATTGCGATGGGAAAGACCTCGATGCCTGGCACCTGTTGGGCAGGGATGAGTCCGGAAAACTGATCTGTTACACCCGCTTATTGCCCAAAGGGTTGGCATACCCCGAATATGTTTCAATCGGCAGGGTGGTTTCATCTCCCGCTGCCAGGGGCACCGGCGCCGGAAAAACACTCATGTCTAAAAGCATTGAAATGTGTTTTCAACTATTTGGAAACCAATCAATTAAAATAGGCGCTCAGACATATTTGCTACAATTTTATGAAAGTTTTGGTTTTGAATCCACCGGTGAGAATTATCTGGAAGACGACATTCCGCATACGAAAATGATCCTGTCAGTTTGATCCTTACCTTCGCGCCATGCAATACGATATCATCATTGGCGGAGGCGGCATCGTGGGGTTGGCCACCGCACTTCAACTGCAGGAGCAACGACCCGACATCAAGATCACAGTGTTGGAAAAAGAACCTGCTTTGGCATCCCACCAAAGCAGCCGGAACAGCGGTGTTATCCATTCAGGAATTTATTACAAACCAGGCAGCCTGCGTGCAGTCAATTGCCTCCAAGGATACCGCCGACTGATCGAATTTTGCAAACACCACCACATCCCTTTCGAAATTTGCGGAAAGGTCATCGCTGCCACTACGACGGCTGAACGTGCCCAATTGGATCAAATTCTGGAACGCGGACTCGCCAATGGACTTACCGGCATCCGAAAAATTTCCAGGGAGGAAACAAAGGAAATAGAACCGCATGTCGAATGTCTTGAATCCATATGGGTTCCACAGGCCGGGATCATTGATTATGGCGCCGTGGCCAACAAATACGCTCATATCTTTCAAAAAAACGGCGGGGAAGTACATGTAAATCAGGCGGTTACAAACCTCTCAAAAACAACGGAGTATGTGGTAATAGAAACAGCCAATCAACAGCGCGCATCCTGGGAAGCAAAAGTTTTTGTGAATTGCGGCGGACTATTTTCCGACAAACTTACCCAAATGAGCGGTATGGCGCCGGGCTTACAGATTATCCCTTTTCGCGGCGAATATTACGACCTCAAACCTCAAAGCTGCCGATTGGTGCGAAACCTGGTCTACCCTACCCCAAATCCTCACTTCCCTTTTCTTGGTGTGCACTTCACCCGAATGATCCAAGGCGGTATCGAAGCCGGCCCTAACGCCGTGCTCGCTTTCCGGCGTGAAGGTTATTCACGTTGGCAAATCAATATACGTGAGCTAGCAGAAACCATTGCATTCCCCGGATTCAGAACTTTAGCCAAAAAATACTGGCGCGAAGGTTGGGAGGAAATGAAACGCTCCTATTTCAAAGCCGCATTCGTCCGATCGCTCCAAAAACTCATCCCGGAAATTACGGCCGAC
>JAEUUR010000640.1 GCA_016787465.1 Saprospiraceae bacterium
TGGCTATTGAACTAACCACCGATATCCAGGATGTGACATGTTCGGGCGGTTCCGATGGCAGTGCTGCCATAACCGGCGTCGGAAATGCCGTTGGTCAAGTTTCTTATCTTTGGAGCAATGCCAATACAACCACCCAAATAAATTCAGCGGCAGCCGGAAATTTTACCGTAACCGTAACGGACAGCAAAGGGTGTACCGTTGTTCAAAACTTACAAATTGAAGAGCCGGAGCCTATTGATTTGGCGTTTGATATTCAGCCATTGATTTGTGCCGCAGACTCCAATGCCGCCATTTCGGTCATCGCATCGGGAGGCATTCCCGGCTACCAATACCTTTGGAGTAATCAGGCAACAAGCAATGCTATTTCTGGTTTAAGAGCGGGCGTGTATGGCGTTACTGTGACCGACTCAAATGGATGCACAAGTATTGGCAACCAAATCATAGAATTACCCGGTGCGTTACAAGTGTCAACAGAACTTGACGACCCATTGTGCTTTGGCGCAAAAAATGGTCGAATTCATCTGGTGGTCTCCGGCGGCGCAGTGCCTTATAAATATCGGATCAACGATGAACCTTTTAGTGGAAGCAGCACCTTTCTGGCTTTGGGCGCTGGCATTTACAATATGGAAGTTACCGATGGAAATGGATGCCAGGCATTTATTGTCGATACATTGAATCAACCGCAACCGGTTATTGCACAATTACCTGCAGATACTACCTTGATTTTTGGCGATAGTTTGTGGATTACAGCAAGTGCCATGAATATCACCGGATTGCCTGAATTCACGTGGACAAGCAACCTGGTTGAACAAATTTCCTGCACCGATTCAGCGTACTGTGATGAAATTTTTATCAAACCGATCCTGAGCAATGTATATCGGGTAAAAGTGACTGATGAAAATGGTTGTACCGGTACAGCTACCATTACCGTTAACGTAAAAAAACCGAAAGGGATTTATGTGCCGACAGGTTTTTCGCCGAATGGCGATCAGAACAATGATGTACTGGTTGTACATGGTTTGAGCAGGCAGGTGCGTAAAATTGTATCCTTCAGGTTGTTTGACAGATGGGGAGAGTTGGTGTATCAGGATCAAGACTTTTCAGTCAACGACCAAGGCAGGGGATGGGATGGAACTTTCCGTGGGCAACCTTGTGATCCGGGTGTCTACGTCTGGATACTTGAAGGCCTTTATGAAGATGGTTATACGGAAAACCTGAAAGGTGAAGTAACTCTGATTCGATAACCAGGAAAGAACCAATTTGAACGTTTTGGGCGCCCAAACAATGCAGCGACTTAAAAGATTGGTTTATAAATTAATCGGCAAGCAAGAATTCAAAACCTTGCCGCACAACGATTTTCTGCTGCGGTTACGTAGCAGTGTCATTGGAGAGGGCATGCTGCATCCTGGCAACCCGTATTTGATGGATCTGGCTATCCGGAAGATGCCTGTTGGGGGTTGTGTATTGGAAATCGGATCCTATGCCGGATTATCTTCCATCGTATTGCATTACCTGCTTGACCAGCGCCAACGAAAGGAGCCGTTATATTGCTGTGATGCCTGGATTTACGAAGGTTATCATGATAGCGAAGCGCCTCCGTCAAATTACATGGATGGAAGACCAGACGTATTGAGGACGGATTTTATGGCCCACATCAAAGCATCTTTCATACAATCAAACCAACTTTTTTGCAGCCGCCAGTTACCCTGTGCTTTCCATATGGAATCCGACCTTTTTTTTGAAAAATGGTTGCAAAACACACAAGAAAATGATGTATTTGGCAGAAGCCACCACCTTGGAGGCCCAATTTCTTTTGCCTACATAGATGGAAACCATGCATATGATTATGCGCGGAGAGATGTAGAAAACACCCTAAAACACCTGCTACCCGGCGGCTATATGTTGCTCGATGATTCAGCCAAACACCAGCAATTCGGCAGTGCGCGGCTCGCACAGGAACTGACCCGGCATCCGGCAATCGAAACCATACAAGCCAATCCGAATTTTTTATTCAGGAAAAAATGTTAATTTTCTGAGAATTCGGTGGATTTTTCTTTTTTTTCGGACGAAATTCCATTTGAAAATTTAACCGAACAACTTAATCACCACATGAAAATCATTACCCAACCGATTTTTTTCTTTTTTGTCCTCTTGTTCTGTTCATCCCAATCCATTCAAGCGCAAGATCCCCGATTTTCACAGTACTATGCATCTCCGTGGAACTTGAACCCGGCCATGAGCGGCTTGTTCAATGGTAGTTGGCGTGTAACAGGGAACTATCGCGACCAATGGGGCAGCATCATGTCGCCGGTGCCATTTCGCACCTACTCCGCATCTTATGAACACCGGGTTCAGGTGGGTTACCAGGACGACTACGCCACCTTTGGCATCGGAGCTATGCACGACGAGGCAGGAACGGCTCGTTTCATGCAAAACAAAGCCCACATCGGCGGTGCATTTTTGAAACAATTGTCAGGCGGACGCAGGCAGGCCGACCACTATCTTTCCGCCGGCGCTCAGGTAGGTTTTGGTCAAAACTCCATTGATTGGAGCCGTTTGTGGTTTAGCAGGCAATTTGATTCTGCCACAGAAACACCTGATTTCGGTGCTGCCAACGGCGAATCTAACGCCAACGTAAATTCTAAAGGTTACCTGGATTTCAACGCCGGATTATTGTGGTACGTGATTTTTGAAAACAACGGCACCTTATATTTGGGTGGCGCCATGCACCACCTGAATGCGCCAAAAATTTCGTTGATGGGCGATGAGTCTGAAACGTTATATTCCCGGTGGACGGCGCATGTTGGCGGCGAATTTCCTTTAAACGACAATTTCAGTCTTTTACCCGGGGCACTGGTTATGCGTCAGGGGCCATCTTTTGAAACAGACCTTGGCATGAATATCCGTTACTCCAACAATGATCTCAATGAACTTGCCTTGCGCGCAGGCGCCTGGACGCGCATCGGGAACAAACTTGATAAAGGGTTTCAGGCAGATGCCGTCACGATCGTAGGCATGTTGGAGTTGAATCGCTGGGCACTGGGCTTGAGTTATGACATTAC
>JAEUUR010000053.1 GCA_016787465.1 Saprospiraceae bacterium
GGCTTGAAAAAGAACTGCACGAAGTCTATCCGCAAAATTTGAATTTCAAAAATAGCTTGGCCATTTCGTACTCCAAACTCGGCGAAACGCACAGCGCGTTGGGCAATTTGCCCACGGCTTTGACTTTTTTTGAAGTATATAACAGGCTTGAAAAAGAACTGCACGAAGTCTATCCGCAAAATGTGAATTTCAAAAATAGCTTGGCCATTTCGTACTCCAAACTCGGCGAAACGCACAGCGCGTTGGGCAATTTAAAGGAGGCAAAGGATTTTTATGAAGAAATGTCAAGGTTGTTTAAAGAACTGCACGAATCTTATCCGCAAAATGTGAAATTCAAAGAAGGTTTGGGTTGGGCAAATCAATTTTTGGGCAATACTCACAATGCCCTGGGCAATCTGAACGAGACAAAGGATTATTATGAAGAAATGTCAAGGTTGTTTAAAGAATTGCACGAAGCCTATCCGCAAAATGTGAAATTCAAAGCAGGTTTGGCAACTTCATACCTGAAGTTAGGCCACTTTTACAAAAACAACCAAAATGAACCGGAAACAGCCAGGCACTACATTCAAAAAGGGTACGAATTGTACGAGCAGTTGGTGCGCGATTTTCCGGATTATCACACGTTTAGAAAAAACTACGAGTGGGCCAAGGCGCAATTGGGGCAGTAAGCTTTCAGCTTAGGAAAATTGAAAAGGTTGTGCGGTTCTTGCTGAAATGATCATCGGCCAGGGAATAATCGCAGGCCAAACCCTCAAAATTCATGGACGCCCCCCCCGAAAGCCTACAAATGTTTCGGTGCGATGCACCTACAAATATTACGGTGCGATGCACCTACAAATATTACGGTGCGATGCACCTACAAATATTGCGGTGCGATGCACCTTTTTGAATTTGTTCCTCTCCTTTGCATCCAATATTGGCGGTAGTGGTGTGTTTGGATACCTGTTGTATATCATGGGGCTAGTCAGAAAATTGTATTATCCGTCTTTATCTGCAAATTTTTGGCACTAAAGACGGATATTCGTCTTTATCTGGTAAAAAATTACACTTAAAGACAGAAAATAAAAACTGACTACCTACATATCATAAATACAATCGGAAATCAAACAACCCGCCGTTTGGTGCAAAAATCGCTGGATATGGATGTGTTGTTTCAGTGATTGAAACTGATGAGGATGGATGGTTTCATTGGAAGGTAAAAGTGGTTTTTTGGGGTTTAATTGGATGGGATTTTCTATCGGAGCCACACCCCCGTACCATCCCCGCGCATGGCACGAAGCGTCATAGGTTTGTTTAAAACAACAATAAAACCTGGAACAGAAGTTTGGTAAGGCGTGCTAGTCTGCTTAAAATAAAGCATATCATCTCCACTTGCAGAAGCACTGTTCAATGCATTATAAATACTTGAAAAGGGTGAAGCTGCCGTGCCGTTTCCACCCCCTGGCCAATCGGAATTGACAAACCAACTATTGCCATACCGTACCTTCCTTCTAGAATCATATTGATCCATCGCATCGGCCCATCGATCAAGTTGGCCCTCCGTAAGCCGCTCCCTCAAACTCAAGTCATGATATGACATAACATTGAAGAAGACATTGTTTACTTGATCACGCAAACTAGCCGGCAATTGGTTGTAATTCACCCCATAATTATTGACTGAAATAACATCCTGATC
>JAEUUR010000056.1 GCA_016787465.1 Saprospiraceae bacterium
ATCGACAAAAAGGCCGGCGTTTCAACGATTCCCATTTTCCTGGGTGCGAATAAATCGGCTCAATTGTCCCAACTTGCCTTGGCGTTGTTTTTTATCGTCAGTGTGGTTCATTACACCTGGAGTCGGCAATATGAAATTATCGCTGCTTTTAGTATTTCGTTTGCCAGCACCTGGATTTTTCTTTCCTCAGCAACCATAAAACGCCACCGGTTGTACTACGAAGGCATACTGGATGGCACGCTGTTTTTACAGGGTTTGCTGGTTTTGGCATGTTATTTCCTATGAGCGATATCTTCCGGCGGTACACCCCGACTAAGTGAAGGAATATAGACCCAGAAGGAAGCTTTATTGATTCTTTCACGGCCAGTTAGAAGTAGGTTTTAGGGGTAAAAAAAACACTTGAACGCTTTCTATTTTTTAATATCCCGTTCCTAAGAGCTAACCAAAAACTCAACAAGCTCTGAACCCTAAAATTCTTCAGGAACATTAGCAATATCCTTTTGCAGTCAATCGTTACCAAACATAAAACACAAAAATGAAACAGTTTGTCCTTATTTTCATCTCCCTTTTTCCACTTTCTGTTCTTTGTCAACAATTACCCGTTGATGAATTGAAGCAACTTGGAATGACCCAGGCAGAGATTGACATAACCCAATCCTTTAACGGAGAAAACGGTGTCAATGGCAATTTCCTTTTGTACAGACGAATCGATGCGGGCACGAATGCTGAGCAACCGATTCTTAACATGAGATATGAACTCTACACTTCGGAGAATAAAATTATTCCGCTGTCGCAGCTTCGTAAGGGTATAAATGACCTTTTGTACTTTGAATTTTTAAATGACGAGGTTGTTCTTATTGAAACATCAATCTCCTCTTTGAATCAGGGCCTGGAAATTTTAAGATTTAATACGAAAACCGGCGAATCAATCAGGTCGCTTTCTGCTATAATTCCATGTAAATTTGATGAAAATTGTGACTGGATCAGATATCAAGAAAAAAAATTGGCCTTCTACTCTACTAAATGGCAAGAGCCTGGTTCCATTTATGCATACGATTGGAAAAAAGATGAACTAAAATTGATTGTTGAAGGCATTCCGTTCGCAATACCCGATGCTATGGGCCGTTATTTGCATTTATCCAACGTGATGTTTAATAAAAACAAAAATGAATTTTTTTATGCGCAGTAAGCAATTGGTTGTTTTCTATTGAATTGCCTTCTGCTCACTCATTATACGGGTCCATCAGGTTGGTGGAGGAATATCCTTCTTTGTTCCAAAACTGCGCCGGGTTCAATCGACCTTGGAAGGTATTGCTGTAAATCACTTCCTCAAACGACGCTTCTCCATGCAGCGATTTGGGGTAAAATGCCAATCGAAAGGTGGCCTCGATATCGCCATCATATACGGGCGTCGTCAGTTCCCAATATTCACCGGGCAGCAGGTCAACGTCGTAATAACTGTTGCCACACCAGCTGCTGGGTGAATATTCAATGTCGCGCCAAACTCCGTTTTTATCCAGCGCCTGCATCGTCAGGTACAAACGGTTGTCCTGAACGTCGATCTGGATGGTGTCGTCGGTGGTGTTGTAGATATAGGTTTTAAAACCGTGGTAGGATTTTTGAAAAACGGCTGAACGCTCAGGCTGGGCAATTATTCCCAGTTGATTGGCCGGATAATTTTCCAGCGTTTTAATCGGTCTGGCGATACAACGACCTTCCATTGAAGTATCATTCCTATAGCCCCTCCATTTCATATTGGAGGGGAAAACGTAATTATACCCCCGTGCCATGAAAGCAATATTCAAGGGTTCTATTTTCCGGTTTTTTTCAGTGGTTTTGGTGGCTTTCCAAACAAATATTCCTTTCCGGTTGACATAGCCATACACATCGTCGATTTCTGCATAAAGCAATCCATATCGGAACCCGGATGGGTCAACTTTGGTGAATTTCGGCTTGAAGAGCCAGTTTCCAAGGGTGTCGACCAAACCCCAATGATAGCTTTGTCCGGAATAAGGGTCTCTTGTTTTGGGGTTCATTTGGGTGTCGGCCACCGCAACCAACAATCCTTCAGGCTGAAAACCGGCTTCCCCCACCTGATCGTACTGAGGGCGTATCAAATATTTGCCCATGGAATCGATCACTCCCCATTTTGGATGGAAGGTAAATCGTTTGGAGGTATCATGCTCCGCTACAATTACCCGGTTTTTTGAAAAATCGTTATCTGCAAACCATTCGAAACGATTGTTACTCAATTGTTTACCATTTTTATCCATCAAATACCAATTCCGGATTGCTCCGGCAAAAGAGCGCCCGTTCCGAAATTCAGTCCCTTCTTCATCATCCTTCTTTACAAACACGGTTTTGCCGCTCGTATCCATCCAGGTAATGTATTTATCCGAGTTGATACTATTGCTGTCGAAGCGCGTATATACTGCAATCAAACCCTCTGAATAGGTGTTATCAAATACCCTCATCCCTTTACCGAGCGAGGTCACCAACTCCCCCCTTCTATTGATAAAACCATGTTTCCTATTATCCCAGCTGTCTTCATCTACCGTGGTGTCTAAAAAGCTTACCTCCGCAAACCCTTCATGGAATTCGCTGATCGACTCATATTTCCCAAACGGCACGATCATCTTGCCGCTTTTATGTTTGACTCCAACCTGGTCGGGCTCATCCTCGGCAACCTCTCTGCTCACGATCAGAAGATCGCCATCCCATTCGATGAACTCATCCGGATCATGCAGCCGACCTAGCGTATCCAATACTTTTCCGATTCGATGGCTATCCTGCAAGATAGAAACCCGAGCCAATCCGTTTTCGAAGTCGCCGGCGCTGAAGAGTTCCATTGCCCATTGCCGTTCGCCTTTGGTATTGATAAAAAACAGCTTCCCATCGAGGTAAACCCTTGCCAGTCCTTCTGAAAAATCAGCTACGTCGTCATACCTGGGCGGAATAACAAACACACCTTTCTCGTTGATAAATCCAAAGGATCCATTAATTCGGGCCGGCGCCAGTCCGTTATTGAAATAGCCCAAGTCGCGGAAAATCGGCTCGATCACTACCTTGCCTTGCTCGTTGATAAACCCATGTCTGTTGTTTAAGTGAATTGGGAACAAGTGTTTGTTGCCATCGACGTGCGTGTGGTAGAAATTATTGGTGCAAGCGAGCAAGTAGAATCCCAAAAGAACTGCAATACGTAGTATCGGCATAGAGCAGGTGTTTTGTTGTTCAAACGTTTAAATGCACAAATATTTTGCATTGCACGCAAGTTAAATTTTAGCGCCTTTCGTTTTCTGTACAATTTTCACCCTCGCTTCAAAATCCGCCCATCTTCCATTTCGATCACCCTGTGGGTATTTTTGGCGAATTCCTCATCATGCGTCACAATGAGCAGGGTTTGCTGAAATTCTTCCGCCAGCAGCTTAAAATGCTCGAAGACAATATCGCTGTTTTTTTTGTCGAGGTTGCCCGTCGGCTCGTCGCCCATGATGATGAGCGGATCATTGATCAGGGCGCGGGCGATGGCAACGCGTTGTTTTTCGCCGCCGGAGAGTTGGTTGGCTCGTTTGTGAGCAAGCGACTCGATACCCAGCGTTTTCAGTCGTTCCATGGCCCGGTGTTCTACTTCCTGCTCAGAGAATTTGTGGAGTTTAAGCCCCGGCAGCATGACGTTTTTCAGTACAGTAAATTCATTGAGCAGGTAGTGAAACTGAAAAACAAAGCCGATTTTTTCATTCCGGATGCGGGCAAGTTCTGATTCAGGTTTGTCGCGTGTCGTTTCATCATCGATTGCCAAATCGCCTTCAAAATCGGTATCCATTGTGGAAAGGATGTACAGCAGCGTGGATTTTCCGCAACCGGACTTACCGGTAACCGATACAAAATCGCCTTGATTCACCGAAAAGCTGACTTCGTTCAACACCTGCACACGAACGGGATCGTTGAAATACTTATTGATGTTGGCCGCCTGAAGAATGGTCTTTCCCATGTTATTTGCCGCGTATGATGATGACCGGATCAATTTTACTCGCTTTGCGTGCCGGGAAAAAACCCGCGAGGTAGGTGGTTACCAGCGAAAAGAGGATGCCGATGAGGTAGAATTTAGGGTTGTAATTGACCGGATAGGTTGTGATGGTTGGCAAAGCCGCAGTATTGAAGGGAATCTGATCAATTAAAAGTGAAAATATAAACCCGAAAGCGAGGCCAATAGCTCCGCCTGCCAGCCCAATGGTGAGTGCGATTCCCAGAAATATTTTACGAACGTCGCTACCTGAAAAACCAGTGGCTTTCAGGATGGCGATGGTGTCCATTTTTTCGTAAATCATCATATTAAGTATGTTATAAATCCCGAAACCGGCAACAATTAACAAGACGATACCAACGACATATGAAATCAATGTGCGAATGACACTGCCCGTTTCGAATTGTGCATTGGCGGTCTGGATATCTTCTGCATCGCATTGGAAAAGCCAAGCGTAGTTTTTGGATACTTCCGGCGCGCGCGCCAGATCGTGCAGTTTTATTTGAATATCAGTAATGTAATTGTTGGGTGCGCCGAGCAATTTCTGGGCTGTGGAGATAGAAGCAAAGCTTTGTACTTTGTCGAGATCGGCGATGCCCGATTGGAAAATTCCGACCACTTTCAGGGGCAATCTTTCGCCCTTAGAGGTCGTAACCTGTACGACCTGACCAATTTCAACCAACAGTTTATCTGCCAGACCCTTGCCTAAAATAATACTGTTGCTCACATTTTTCAAATCAATGGGATTCCCGGCCCGGATATAATCGTTGAAAAAAAACAAGGCGGTTTCTGCCACTACATCGATGCCGCTTACCACTCCTGTAATGTCGATGGTGCCTGAGTTGTATAAAACCGGTGTATTAACTTTAGGTGCAACTCCAAGTACAAGCGGGTCGTTCTGGACGGCCTGAAGAATGGCAGCACTATTGGCTATTTCCTGTTTGGCATTGCTGGATTTGACTGATTGAATAAAATGATATCCTCTCTCAAACTCGGCGCTCCGGCTGATGGGTTGGTTAGGGTTCGGTTTGATTTCATTGAACAGCCTGACATGCGGGGTTCGGTTCAGGATCAGTCCGTCGAGCATATCATTTAACCCATTCATAAAACCGAGCAGTGCGATGAACATCGTGATACTGAACGTGACTCCTACGGCGGCAACGAGCGTTTGCCGGAACCGCGCCAGCATCAGCGATTTTGCAATGTCGATAATGAGTTTCAGGTTCATTTTTTCGGCTTTAGAATGGTTTCATTGGCCTCCAGTCCGCTGAGAACCTCCACTTTTTGATAGTCTTTTAAGCCTATGCTGACACGTCGAATTTCTTTGTTCGACAACATCACCGCGGTATCACCAAGCAAAAAGGAACGAGGAATCGTTATAGCTTGTTCTTTTTCAACCATCACAATATTGGCTTCGGTGGTTAAATTCGGATACAAAACCGGTGGTTTTTGGACGAACTCTGCCTCAACTGTAAAGGTGCGCGAACGTTCGTTCATGATCGGGTTGATAACCGAAACTTTCGCTTCGAATACTTGCTTGGAGTAGCTGTCGAGCGACAAAAAAACCCGTTGTCCGGTTTTTAGACGGACGATGTCATTTTCATCAACTTGAAGTTCGACAAAAAAATCAGTTGCGGCGCCAACCACAGCTACCGGTGATTGGTTATTTACGATTTCGCCAATTGCTTTGGAGATGCTGTACACCTGACCGTCGACTTTGCTGTATATCGTAAAATCCCGCGCGTTTTTTTGGGATATTGCGAGTTGTTTACGGGTTTGTGCAGCTGCAAAATCCAGTTGTTTTTTGAGTTCCTGGTAGCGGAGTTGAGTAGCTGAATAATTGGCTTCGGAAGTGGTGTAGGCCAATTCACGCTGCTCCAATTCTACTTTCGAACCAATTTGTTGCGCCCAGAGTCCGCGTTGCCGCTGCAACAAAACTGAATCATTGAGCATTTTGCTTTTGGCAGTCTGAATAGCGGATTTCAGCTCTTCCAACCGTTCGCCGCGGATATTGAGGTCGGCAAAATCGGCTGCGAGCTGGGCGTTTTCGACTTGGAGTCTGGAGCTTTCATTTTCGATGGTAAAGAGTGGGTCGCCGGCTTTCACCAGATCGCCTTCTTTTACCCAGATTTTTTGAACGAGGCCATTGACGGTTGAAAAAACCTGGTATTGGTTTTTGCTTTTGATGATACCTGAGGCATAGACGGATTCCGTAATTTTTTCAATGCTGGGGCGTACGCTTTCGGTTTTTTTCTTGCAGGCGGGTGTAAGCATTAGGGTTGCAAACATTGCTATTTTCAGCAATTGGTTCATAAAAAGAGCGATACGATGAAAAATGAAGTTTTAACTACGCACGAAGGTACGCCATCATTCGTTCTTCCTAGTGTTGATGCTCATCATTCAGGATGATTCCATCTCCTAATAGTTTTCATCGGCATTGAAACAGGCCTTCACAAGGGTGCAACCATCCAAACGTATAAAATAAACAAAAAATGAAATCATTTCTACTATTCAGCCTTGCTGTTCTTTTTCAAATTTCCTGTTTTGGACAAAACGAAAAATTTGACCAAATTGAACGTTACAGTGAAACCCTGGAATTCATTGATATGCACAGCATTTTGTATAACCGATCTCTGCTTGACCCTAATCCAGAGCCAACCGATCAATTCCTGGAATTTATGCGTACGGTGGGCATTCAAGACATTGAAAAGTGCCTGAACAGCGAAAAAGCTAAAGTCAGGGCCCTCGGATTAATCTGTTTGTATCAAACCGACAATCAAAAACTGTTCCTGAGAGCGGCCGACTTTCTGACTGATTCAGCCCTTTGTTTCAAGGAGCGGTTAAAAAGTATTCCTGGCGCAACAGTTGGTTTTGGCCAGCAAATGACTCCCGAAAAAGTACATCATATTGCTTCAAAAGATTTATACATTGCAGATATTGCTTCTTCCATGCTTCAATTTTACTTCAACCGGGCAGGGTATTTTTATTTTGAAAAGGATTTGAATGAATTTTTGGAGGAAAGAAAAAATCTGGGGTACACAGCTGGTTTTTTGGCATTATTGACAGACAAGGCAACAGGGGGCATTTCGCCATTTAAACCATCAAGACAACCGCTCGTAGATGCGCTGAGAAATCGAGTGGAACAAGTTGAAAACGAAGTTGACCGGGCGATTTATAAACTTTACTTATCAACCGAAGAGCATGAAATTTTCAGCCACCATGAAAAAGTGGCTGCATTGAAGTTCCTTGGAAAAAAACGGGTAAGCCAGATTTTAATGTGGCAACCACCAACGAACGACCCGGATCTTAAAAATATCCACAAAAAAGATTTGTCAAATTTTCCATATGTGAGGATGTGCAAATGGATACTTCAGAATGCCCCTGTGTTATTTGATAAAAAAGATGCTGCATTTTTTCTGGAGAGGGATGCCTATGAAAGAGGCATTTCAAAAGCATCAGGTACTACCCTCTGGTTTCCTTATTGGCATATTGCTGCTGCCAGGGTAGATAAAGCCCACGCTTCGGATTATATAAAAGCAGGTATCGTATTGTTCGGTGACAAACACCATTATTTCGAAAGAGCAACCTTGTATGCTGAACTATGGCATTTAAAGGGCTTGAAAGAAGCCGATTTTATCCTTGACTGGGTGTTTAACAGCTATGTTTTGAATGCGCAAAGCAAAGAAAGGATTGACGAATTCATTAGCAACCTGGATCAAAAACAGGACCTGGTTTTAATAAAAAAAATTATAGCAGACCCCAGATTTGCCGATTCTATGAATGTTTGGTATGTCATTCGACTGGCATGGCAAATCAATATACTGCGAGCTGCCGAAATCATCCCCACTCAATTAACCCGCAATATTCACCACCCGTTCGGACTGGATCGCGTTGAATGGTGGAGAGACCGGGCCCTCACTGAATTCCCTGCTGAAACCAAACAAATGTTGGAACAAACGGGAATTCTCATTGATGCCTTGAAAAAAGTACAATAAATCATCGCCCTTTTTATCATTTTTTCATTATCGAAACTGCAAACTCCTTCACCGCATCCACCTTTTTGAAATAATCTTCTACGGTTTGATATACTTCGAAATCCGGCAAAATACCTTGTTCATCCGGCAGCGAGGTGGCTGTGGAAACATGGGTATTATTGGCGACGCCAAAGGTCAGTTTCGTATTCGGCAGGCGGCACATGGTTTGACCTGCTGAACAAAATTGGTTCGACCCCAGTTCTTCTCCAATAATCGGCCCGAGGTGATGAACTTTCACCAGCGACATAAAAACATCATTCATGGAAAAGAAAAACATCGTTTTTGTTGGCAGAAGCCTCGACGGATACATTGCCGGAAAGAACGGCGAACTTGACTGGCTGGATTCGGTGCCCGATTCGAACCAGGTGGAAATGGGTTATACCAGCCTGATGGAAGAAATTGATGCCCTGGTAATGGGAAGAACCACCTTTGAAGTGGTTTGCGGGTTTGGGGGCGAATGGCCCTACAAAAAGCACGTGTTTGTACTCAGTAATACGCTCCGGGAAATTCCGGAAAACCTGACGGGAAAGGTTAGTTTGTTGAAAGGCAGTCCGAAGGAGGTTCTCGAGCAGGTTCATGCCAAGGGGTATTTCAAACTTTACATCGATGGCGGAAGAACCATTCAGGATTTTCTGCGGGCAGATTTGATCGATGAATTGAGGATTACTACCATTCCGATCTTGTTAGGTGGCGGCTATCCTTTGTTCGGCGAACTGCCGGCGCCCTTGCGCTTCGACCACGTGGCTTCGAGTTTGTTTTTAAACCAGATTGTGCAGGATTGTTATCGACGAAGCAGATCGTAGGTGTATTTTTGGGTTACAAAATCAACAAGGAGTAAAAGAAATACATGAAAACACACGATGAACGCATCGCAGAGATGATCTTCGCTTCGGTGTATCCGCATTACATCACCAAAGTGGAAAAAAAAGGTCGCTCAAAAACAGAATTGCACCAGGTCATTGAATGGCTTACCGGCTTCGACGATAAAAAACTGCAAGAACTGATCGAACAAAAAGTCACCTTCGAAACCTTTTTTCAGCAGGCTACTTTGCACCCAAATGCGCACCTCATCACGGGCGTCATTTGCGGATACCGGGTGGAAGAAATTGAAAACCCGCTGACCCAAAAAGCCCGGTATCTGGACAAACTGGTCGACGAGCTGGCGCAAGGCAAAAAGATGGAAAAGATTCTTCGGGGCACTTGACGCACGCCCCTTGATTTGGGGATTATTCTTTTGCAAAAACACGGGTAAACACACCGGCCCCTGAGTGCGTGATCTGCAGGAAATTAATTCCCTGTTTGACATGCCGGATATCCAGTTCAATTTGTCCATCGGCAAGCGCGCTGATCTCAATCGGCAGCTGTTGTCCGAGTGCATTAAACACCTGAAAACTTAACTCGCCGGCAAACTCCTGTTCTCTTGAAACATACAACTTTTCCGCAGCCGGGTTTGGATACAAACTAAGTCCCGAATGGATCCACGGCTCGTTTTCAGATAGCACCGGACATTCGATTTCAGTGCCAGCTTGTTCTGTAAAAACGCCATTCGCAACGCTCCAGTGCAACCAGGAACCTCCAATTCCCATTTTCCAATTGTTCAGGTTGAACACCTTCGTTCCATTCGATGTGCCTTTGATTTGATACACTTTTAACGCCTCACCGTTTAAATTCCAGGTTAATGGCGTACCTGCTTGACAAACTTCCGGATCAGTATCGTTAAGTTCACAGTTTGCCTGGATAAAATAGGCATTGTCGTCATAGGTTGGCGCATCTCCGTACACCTTGGCAATACCTATCGGGGCGATGCATACGGCCGTGTACTCGTCGCAAGCAATGGCTCTTGCCTGAACGCCGTAATCGGTAACAATTCGGGATAAAAAAGCCACCAATCTTCCTCTTCGATCGGGATTGTCAAAATGGGTATCTGTTATCACATCGGATAGAAATGGCGCATGGATAAACGCAGAAGAATCAATGGCCACCGTTGGAGCATACGGGTTGGCCAAAGCCACCGCCGAAGTGGTAGTGCCATTTTGGGCTGTAAAATAATACTTCCCTAAAATGGCCATGCCTGCGCTGGTGCCGCCGAATACAATGTTTCGCTGTTGAATTGCCAGGTTGATCAAACTATCCACCGGGGTATTTCGCCAAAAGGAAACGTAATCCCACTGATCGCCGCCGGCAAACCAAATTGCCTCGGCCTGACTGATTTTTTGTTGAACAAACGCGGCGTTGCTGGCTGCTGCGTTGTGGCAAACGATGGTTGTCACTGAATTAACATGGATGCCCAATTGATTGTAAAGATAATCATTGTAACCATCAGAGCCGCTTGCCCGCAATACCAGCACATCGCCTCCGTTCGCCCGTTGCAGGAACCACTTCATGGCATTGTCGTGCTCCGTAGCGCCTCCCATCATACACATACCGCCGGTCGGACTCACTACCGTATCCACCGTATTTCCCGTGTGGTAGTAGGTGTAATTTTGTGAAAACGCCTGGCCTGGGAATAACAGGAGCAGCAAAAATTTGCGAAAATTCATGGTTTTGTGCCTTATTTGTTATAAAAAATCCTCCTTCTCAAAGACCACGCAAAGGGTTTCAAAAAGGAGGATTCGATGTTAACCTGTTACGCTGTATCTGTATTTTTTAATAATACCTCAACCGGATCACGCCTGCCAATTGCTTGGCAAAACGTATCACTTGCCTGGTATAGCCGTACTCGTTATCGTACCAAACGTACAGCACCACACTTTTCCCGTCTTTGGAAACGATCGTTGCAGGCGAATCGAAAATGGAAGAAGTTGAGTTCCCTACCAGATCACTCGATACCAGTTCGTTGGAAAAAGAATACTGAATCTGTTCCACCAGGTTGCCTTTCAGAGCCGCCTGACGCATGATCTCATTCACAGCGTTTTTATCGGTTGCAGTATCCAATTGTAAATTCAGCACGGCCAGCGACACATTGGGCGTAGGTACCCGGATTGCATTACCCGTAAACTTTCCCGACAATTCAGGCATCACTTTCGAAATGGCACTTTCCGCGCCGGTTTCCGTGATCACCAGGTTCAGCGCCGCCGAACGGCCGCGTCGATATTTGCTGTGGTAATTATCAAGCAGGTTCTGGTCGTTGGTATATGAATGCACCGTTTCAATATGCCCTTTTTCAATGCCCAGCGCTTTGTGAATCACCGAAAGCACTGGAACGATGGCATTGGTGGTGCAGCTGGCAGCCGACCAGATATTTTCACTGTTCACATCGAAATTGAGGTTATTCACACCATGCACTATATTCGGAATGTCGCCTTTGCCGGGCGCCGTGAGCAACACTTTGGAAATTCCTTTTGACTGCAAGTGCCTGCTGAGGTTGCTGCGGTCGCGCCAAACGCCGGTATTGTCAATCAGCAGGGCGTCTTCAATGCCATAAGCGGTGTAGTCGATTTCCTCTGGGGTGCCTGCGGAAATCATATCAATTTTATGGCCATTCACCAGGATGCACCTGTTCTCAACATCTGCAATTACGGTGCCTGGGAAATGTCCGTGTACCGAATCCGAACGAAGCAAATCGGCACGTTTGATGATATCATCCGGACTTTTGTCGCGTGTAACGATGGCACGGAGGCGCAATTGCTCGCCCTTGCCGGCTTGGGTGATCAATTCCCGTGCAGCAATACGGCCAATGCGGCCGAAGCCGTACAACACCACATCTTTGGGTTTCAAGTTGATTTTATCAGGGCCAATGAAATCTTTCAGCTTTTGCGCAATAAAATCTGATTCATTGGCATAGCCACTTTTTTCATCCAGCCACTCCACGCCAATACGACCGATATCGAGCCTTGAAGGCGCAAGGTGGTTGGCATAAATGGCCTGAGCCAGCGCAAGTGTGTCGTGCACGGAAAGTGCATGGCGCACCACATCGCGGGCGTACTGATGCAAACCCAACAGCTCGGATGCGCTGCGGTCTACCATTTGGTTTCTGAAGATCACCAGTTCGATGCCGTGATCGAACCACAACTTTCCGGTGACGGCAATCAGTTCCAGTGCGGCTTTTTCGTCTTCAATCCAGGTTTGTAAGGTCTTTTCGTAAACTTCCTTCGGCATAATTGAATGATTGATTTATAAATGGTTAGGCATTGTTGGACATGAAAGGCAAAGTTGGTGAATCTGTTCCAAATAGAAACTGAAAATTTACACGATCAACAACCCGTTTTCCCTGAGTTTTTCCGCTTGTTTGCTCGTCCAGAAATTCTCAAAATCCCCTAATCCGGTGGCATGGAAAGATGCCCGCATCTCCGCTGCGGTGTATGGATTGGATTGGTATACCGATGCAAGTTCAAGCATTTTTATCAGCCACTGACCCAATTCGAGCGGGAATTTAAGCGTACTTGTTTCATGCAAATCATGTACGGTCAGGGTGGAGAATTGCTCAGACCTGCCTTTTAACTTTTTGGTTGAAACGCTCAACACCGGCAAAGCGCCGAGCCAAACAACCTTGGAATTCGGTTTTAATTCCACTTCCTCCACATCCATTAAAGCTCCCAAAATGTAATTTCGATGAACTGTGGTGCGCGGTGTTTTAAAATCAAACCACTCCGATAAGGGAAATTCCAAACCAATCCCGTGCATGTAATTGAGCAACGACTTTTTGAGCCCATAACTGAACTTGTCGTGTTGGGCGCCGGAAGGATCGAGGTGAACGACATCATTGTTGGCAAACGGGCCGCCCTGGCCGGGTGCGGCCTTTGCGCCGAATTGTTCGGGCGACAAACCGACGGGACTATGGGCTGTCATCGCGAACTGGTGCCAGAAACCCGATTGTAAAATACCGACCTGAAACATCTGGCGCACCATTTCCAGGGAGTCAATGGTTTCCTGCGCTGTTTGTGTCGGGAATCCGTACATCAGATAGGCATGCACCAAAATGCCGGCCTCGGTGAAGTTGCTTGTTACCTGGGCTACTTGCGCCACGGTGACCCCTTTTTTGATCAGCGCCAGCAGCCTGTCCGAAGCCACCTCCAAACCACCTGAAACAGCCACGCAACCCGATGCATGTAAAAGTCTGCACAAATCGCCGGTAAAACTTTTTTCAAATCGGATATTGGTCCACCAGGTCACGTTCAGTTTTCTCCGGATGATCTCGAGCGCGAGCGCGCGCATGAGCGCAGGCGGGGCTGCTTCATCTACGAAGTGGAATCCATTTTGCCCGGTTTGTGCGATCAGCGTTTCCATGCGGTCGCAAAGCAACCTGGCAGTAAGCGGCTCGTACACTTTGATGTAATCGAGCGAGATATCGCAAAAGGTGCATTTCCCCCAGTAGCAACCGTGGGCCATGGTGAGTTTGTTCCAACGGCCGTCGGTCCACATCCGGTGCATGGGATTGGCAATTTCCAACACCGAAATATACCGGTCGAGCGGCAGATCGGAATAATCGGGTGTACCGGTGTCGGCCTGCTTGTAATCTTTGCTCAAGCTGAGGTTGAAGTATTCCACCTGGCCATCGACACGGGCAAAAGCGCGTTTCAGCAACTCCAGCGGGCGTTTTCCGGCGATATGTTCAACCAGGTGTTCCAGGGGCGCTTCTCCGTCGTCGAGCGTAATAAAGTCGAAAAACTCAAACACACGCGGTTCGGCCAAAGAGCGGAGCTCGGTGTTGGCAAAACCGCCGCCCATGGCTGTTTTAACTCCCGGGTAGTGTTTTTTGAACCATTGCGCACAACGAAGAGCGGCATACAGGTTGCCTGGGAAAGGCACGGAGATAGCTACCAGTTGAGGCGAAAAATCCTTCAGATGCGCGCGCAGCGTTTCGGCCAGCAAAAGATCGATGTAGGTATAGGGCTGGTACAGGGCTTCGTACAATTCATCGAAATGGTTGGCCGAACGGCCCAGGCGTTCCGCGTACCGGCTGAATCCAAAATGCGGATCGACACATTCCTGGATCAGGTCGGATAAATCTTCCAGGTACAGGGTGGCCAGGTGTTTGGCTTTATCTTGCGAACCCAGGGCGCCAAAGGCCCAATCCAGGTCGGTGAGTTGGTCGAAACGAGATGCTTCAGGCAGGTATTGATCCTGACAGATGCGATGTGCTAATGTAGGTTCTTTCCCCTGCAAAAAAGCGATTACGGCGTCGATGGTATGCACATAAGTATCCTGCAAATGAATCATTCGCTGTGCATTGGCCGACATTTCCGACGTAGCCTGGCCAATGTGTTCAAACATATTCGTCAATCCTTTTTGTGAAAACAACTTCAGGATAACCTCGATACCCAGATCAGCCTGCCGGGATGGAATTTGCCGGGTATTCAAAAAACCCTTGAGATAGGCCGTTGCGGGGTACGGCGTATTCAATTGAGTAAAAGGCGGCGTGATCAGAAAAACTGCGGGTTGCAACGTGTGTAGGATTTGAGGGTGAAAGTACAGGGAATGTCGAAAATTAACACCAGGATAGAAAGATCTATGTTTCTTCGTTGTGCCAAATGTATTCAGAGCAAGGTTATGAAAGGTTTTAAAATCACCACCTCCGACCATCAGGAAATCAGGTTTGAATATTACCTGAATGAAGCGCCAGTAACCTCTTGGGCCTTCGCCGAACTACTGCCATTCAACCGGATGTT
>JAEUUR010000091.1 GCA_016787465.1 Saprospiraceae bacterium
GCTTGTTTTTTTGGGGCTGAAATGGTACCTGTATGTAAAGGGGAGCAAGATATCGTGGTATAGGCTAATAAATTTGACTTTAGTGGGTGCATTGGGCTCTGGATTTCCAAATATCAAGTCGTCCGAGATGTTTTTATAGCCACTTTGACTGTATCCGAATCCGGCATTCAAAAACGACCTTTTTTTAACTTTCCATTCGGCAAAAACCTGCCCGAAAAAGGCAAAAATGCCTGTTTCCCTTTCCCTGTAAATATCAGGTCCGAAGCCTTTGCCGGTAACAATATTTGTCGAAAAACCAGGTGTTAAGGCAACTCCAAACTTGAATTTGCCTGTTTGAGCAGTTGCGCCAAAGGGTGTGAAAAAAATGAGTAAAATGAAAAGCTGTTTCATGTAGCGGTTGTGTTTAGAAAAATAAAAAATGACTATCCTCATGTTGTACAGGAAGTTGATTTCCGATTTCCGATTTGTTTGATTTCCGATTTCCGAATAGATTTATGAGGGGCGATTGAAAGCCAATTTTGAATTTATTAAAACCGAACAAATAAGCATGTTTCAAATAAATCTGAAATTGAAAATCCAATCAAAAATCGAAAATCTATTCGGAAATCGGAAATTTATTGCTCCTGTACAATAACAGGATAGTCAAGAAACAAAAAATGGGAGTATCCGCGCATCTGGAAACAAACATTCAGCAACATTGCCTGTGTATTGTTTCTGTTGTTCGGGTACTCCCATTCATTTAGGCAAGCCGGTACCTGCCCGTTTATACCGGAATTAATTTTGCAATTTGCTGTGGTAGCGGCTGTATGTAAAGTACACCACCAGGCCCAGTACCATCCAGCCGAAAGCAGCTTTGAGCGTAAATGGATCGATGGCGACAATCATGCCGGCGCAAATGACAATGCCGAGAATTGGCACCAGCGGCACCAACGGCGTACGGAATGGTCGGTGTTGATCCGGGTTGTTCCTGCGCATCACCAACACACCGGCGCTTACCAGCACAAATGCAAGCAGGGTGCCGAAGGAGGTCAGGTCGCCTGCCATACTGCCCGGTACAAATGCCGCAAACAAACCCACAAATACGAAAAGGATCATGTTCGATTTGTACGGTGTGCGGAATTTCGGATGCAGCTCAGAGAATACCTTGGGTATCAGACCATCGTTGGCCATGGAATAGAATACCCGGCTTTGTCCCATTAACATTACCAGGATAACAGATGAAAATCCGGCCAATATAGCCACGGTAACAGCCGTTCCCAACCATTCATAACCCTTCATATAGGTTTGAATTGCATACGCAACAGAGGCTTCTTTACCCGCAGTCTTGAATTCAGTCCAGTTTGCAACGCCGGTCAGGACGTGTGAAAAGAGGATGTACAAAATGGTACACACTGCGAGCGACCCAAGAATACCGATTGGCATATCGCGTTTAGGATTTTTTGCCTCTTGTGCCGCGGTCGACACAGCGTCGAAACCGATAAAAGCAAAGAATACAATCGCTGCGCCGCCAAGAACACCACCCCAGCCGTGTTTAAACAAACCTTCGTGCCCAGGCGTGCCTTCTGGAATCATATAAGGGGTGTGATTGGCAGGTACCATATACTGAAATCCAACGATGATAAATACCAGTACGATAGCCACCTTAATAAATACGATGATGGCATTTAACATGGCTGATTCTTTCGTGCCTTTGATCAGAACGGCTGTCAAAATCAGGAGAATAAGCAATGCCGGGGCATTGATCATGCCAGATTGAACGGCAACCAACCCTTTTAGGTCGGTAGCAAGAGCTGCAAATTGTTCTTCATTGAGAAATAGTACCCCATTTTTAGCCTTTTCAGCCAACTCCGCAGGGAACCTTGCAATCGCATCACCCAATACCTTGTATTCTGATTCAAACGGCGAGTGGCACCATTCATAGGGTATGGCCCCTCCCAGCAATTGGTTGAGGTATTCCGACCAGGCAACCGAAACGGTGGCGGCCCCCAATGCATATTCCATAATCAGCGCCCATCCGATGATCCAGGCTACCAGTTCACCCATTGTTGCATAGGAATAGGTGTATGCGCTGCCGGCAATCGGGATCATGGCAGCAAATTCGGCGTAACAAAGTCCTGCAAATGCGCAACCAATGGCAGCTACTATAAAGGAAAGGGTTACTGCCGGGCCTGCTGCTTCTGCGGCGGCGGCGGCGGTGCGAACAAACAAGCCCGCGCCGATGATCGCGCCAATACCCAGCGCCACCAGGTTCACCGCGCCCAAGGTGCGTTTGAGACCCTTTTCAGAGTCGCCGGCCTGGGCCAGTAATTGTTCAAGAGGTTTTCGTATCCAGAAATTTGCCATAAGGAAGTTGTGATTGGTAAATGTTTAGTCGGCGAAAGATAATTTCAAATTTCCCGAACGTTCAAATTTTTCATCAACTCATCGAAATGACGTACGGGCAATATGGAAATCGTTTGGCCAAAACGCCCGGCTGCTTTGAGGTGAAAATGAACCAAATCGCGGCCCATTCGGCGACTTTTGGTCACGTTTTCTATGTCCGACCAGGGGTACCTGACGGTATGCCAATAGTTGGTTACAAAGAGGTGTTCTTCCGTTGCATCAGCCCGTTTTAAGCGCCAAACAGTACTTTTTACAAAATATAACCAGGCCAACAGAGCCGCCAGCGCGCCTCCTCTGGCCCACCAAATGGAGAAAGACATGTAAAGGTCGTCGGCAGGGATCAGCAGGAATGCCAACAAAAAACCACAGAGAAAAACTGTTCCGAAAATCGGCACAAAAACGCGGTAAAACAAAGTGGAGTTGGAACTCAGGCACTCGCTGTGCAGTGCCTCGGGGTTGTTGGAAGATGAATTATTGGATGCGCCCATACGTTATTGATAATTACAGCGCGAATGTACAGGGAAAAAAATGCGACAGAACCAATTTACCTGCATAAATTGGCCGTTGAAAACAAAAACACCCAAACCGGCGCTATGAAATCACGTACGTTCACTTTCCTGCTTTGTATCGCCATGCTGCCGTTTAGGGGCAATACCCAAAGCGGTTTTATGATGCCGTCCAACGTCAAACAATTGGACATTCCATTCGAATACGTGAATAATTTCATTGTTGTCACGCTGATGTTCAATGGAACCTTGCCGTTGAAAATGATTTTTGATACCGGCGCCGAACACACCATTTTGAGCAAACGGGAGATCAGCGACTTGCTGGGGGTTCAGTACGAACGGGAATTCAGGTTGCTGGGCGCCGATTTAAAAACAGAGCTCGTCGCTTACCTGGCGCGTCAAATCCGCCTGGAAACGCCAAACCTGCCTTTTGTAGCCGCTACGGAAGATATTCTGGTGTTGCAGGAAGATTATTTCAGGTTCGAAGAATATGCTGGCATCAATGTGCATGGTATCCTTGCCGCACAAACCTTTGCCCGATATATTTTCAAAATTAACTACCAACGCCGTGTCATTACGGTATACGACCGTGCAAATTTCAAACTTCCGGAAAACGAATATGAAAAAGTACCTGTAGAAATATACAGGAACAAAATTTACATGTACACCCAGGCTTCCTTTGCACCCGATTCAACCTCCCGGATAAAATTATTGATGGATACGGGCGCCGGCTTGCCTCTGTTGTTATTCAGCAATACTGATTCAGCCGTACATGCGCCACCCAACGTGATCCCAAGTAATATCGGTATGGGCCTTGGAGGCTACCTCGAAGGATTCGTCGGGCGTACACGCGAACTCGATGTAGGCAGTTTTAAACAAAATGGGATCATCACCTATTTCCAGACGCTCGATACCAGCCGCGACCTGACCTACCTCAACGGCAGGAACGGATTGATCGGCAACCTGCTGCTCACCCGCTTTCAAGTGATTGTAGATTATTATGGCTATAATGTTTGGCTGAAACCTTCGAATATATTCCGAAAGAACTATGTGTTCGACCGCAGCGGGCTTACCATCGTGGCTGGAGGCATCGCGCTCAATCAATATACGGTACAATCTGTCATAGCCGGATCGCCGGCTGCAGAGGCTGATATTAAACCAGGCGACCGAATTATCAGGGTAGGAATTACACCCGCAGGCGTGTTGGGTTTGCAGGATTTGGTAGGAATTTTTCAAAAAAAGCCGGGCAAAAAGATTCGGTTGACTGTTCTCAGAGATGGTAAAAAGATGAAAAAATCGTTCTCTTTGCGCGAACTGATTTAACATTTGAGGCCTACCAGATGCAACCTCCCCCTTCAACTGCATGTCTTTAAAACCAACAAACAAAATGGACGCTACGAATACCCACCGCGACCTTATTGAACGCTGCCGGGAAGGCCATCGGGATGCTCAGTTTGAGCTGTATCGACTGTATTCCCGTGCCATGTACAATACGGTATTAAGGATGGTACGCCACCCGCACGATGCGGAGGATATTTTGCAAAGCGTTTTTGTGGAAGTGTTTACCAAGCTGGATTCTTTTCGTTATGAAAGCAGCATCGGCGCCTGGATCAAAAAAATCACGATCAACAAGTGTATCAACTTTTTGAAAAGTCGCCGCATCACTTTTACGGAGCTGACCAACGGCGCCGACAAAGCAGATGATGCGCCCGAAACAAACGAACCGGCTTATAGTGTCGATAAAATAAACCGGGCAATTAAAGAACTGCCTGATGGTTACCGCGTGGTTTTTAGTTTGTACGCGCTTGAAGGATATGACCATGAAGAAATTGGTCAGATTCTCGGAGTGTCGGAAGCCACATCAAAATCGCAATACAGCCGGGCAAAATCAAAACTGAGAGAAATGCTGGGCTAACCCCTATAAAAACTGTTCAAAACAATGAGCGACGTATTAAAACTTTTTATCCAACAAAACAGACAGGACTTCGATGTAGAAGCGCCGGCTCTGGCGCATTGGAAAGGCGTTGCAACCACGCTCGACCGCCTGCGCAACGCCGGCAAATTGGAAATTTTTATCGCCGGGCATCGCACTGATTTTGACCAGGAATCGCCTTCCGATGTCGTTTGGATCCAAATCGTTGAGCAACTCGAAACCGTTTCGCCGCTCGAACAGTTCATCCAGCAACACCGGGAAGCTTTCGACGAAGTTGCCCCCGACCTGCGCGTTTGGTCGGAAGTAGCAGGCGCCTTGCCTCAACCCAAGGCACGTATCGTGCCGCTTGGCTGGCATCGCCATTTGCTGCGCGCAGCCGCATCCGTCGCTTTGCTGGTAATCGGCCTCGGAGCAGGCATCTGGTACGCCAAAAACTTTGATGAATCCAGCATGACGATGGCCGACGTATCGGCAGAATACGGTGAGCTGGAAAAATATTATGAACGCGATATCAACAATAAAAAAGAAAAACTGGCCGTATTCACGGGAAGCCAATCAGCCGATGTCATGCAGGATTTGGAACAACTCGACCGGGTGATGGAAGAACTGCGCGAAGAATTGGCTCATGTGCCGCCGGCCAACCGCCAGCAAGTGGTGCGCGCCATGATCGAAAACTATAAGGCGAAAGCGGCTATTTTGGAGCGCGTGCTTGAACACCTGGATGCTACCCAAACGCCAGGTAACAACCAACTTAAAAATGATGTTAAAAACATTTAATGCAGCCATGAACAGGAAAAACACCGTTCTGCTTTTGGGCTTGCTCTTTATCCAAACCGTTTCAATAACAGCAGGTCCTACCCCCCCGGAAAACAGCAACCCTTTGAACTCTGGCATTTGCCATTGCCCGGATATGGAATTCACCCGAACGCTCAACCGCGAATTCGGCACAACCGCTGATGGCACTACCTCGCTGTACAACAAGTCAGGAAAAGTAAACGTCAGAACCTGGCAAAACAACTCCGTTAAAATCGACATCACCCTCGTTGTCCATGCAAAAGACCAACGTGAAGCCGACCGCACTTTCGAACGGATCAAAGTCAATTTCCTCAGCACTCCAGGATACGTAAAAGCTGAAACCATCATCGAACCGGTTAATAGCTGGTACGTGTACAATAGCGACAAAGAATGCGGTTACGAAGTAAACTATGAAGTCTGGATGCCCGCCGGCAACCAACTCGACCTGAAGAATAAATACGGCAATTCATGGGTTGGCCCGCTCAAAGGCAAACTCACAGCGGAAATCAAATATGGCGAATTAAGAACAGAAACCGTAGCAAACGACGCCGACCTGAATATCAACAACGGCAAAGTGTGGATGGCGAAAGTTGGTAACATCGCCGGTTTGCTCAGTTACAGCACACTGACCGTAACAGAAGCAGCCGACGTCCAACTCGATAGCAAATACTCCGGCACAAAGGTGGAAAAAGCAACCAACATCCGGATTACTTCCAAATGCGATGAGTTTAACCTCGGAAACATTGATGAACTGCGCCTGCAAACCAAATACGCCGTGCTTCGCCTGAACAATGCCCGCTCTGCGTATATCACCGCCCAATACTCCGACGTCGACATAACCACCGTTCGGCAGGCCCTCGACGCCGATATATCTTACGGCAGCCTCGACGTAACCACCATGGCGCGTAATTTCAGCGACGCCAACATCGTTGCCAAATATACCCCGGTTGTTATCGGCGTCGAACGTGGATGCGCTTTTAACCTCGATGCCGAAGCCCAGGATGCCGATGTGCATTACCCGCCAACCGTTACGGTTCGAACGCGCACCGACAGCGGTGCGAAGGAAGTGGTGCAAGGTTATCAGGGCGACCCCAAAGCAAAAAGTAAAGTCAAAGCCCGACTGGTATCCGGCGATATCATCATTAAATAATAAAAGCCCCGGCGCTCCATTGCGGATCACCGGGGCAACCATCTATACCATACCTGATTTCTTTGTGGCCCCATCGGGATTCGAACCCGTCCCGAGTACTCGGGACCTTTTCCGGACAGCAAGGCTATAAATGCGCTTCCTTACTGACGCTTGTGCGAGGTTCGGTGCTTCCGCAAATTCTATCCGTTGCAACGCGCAGTCGCAACGGCATCATCCCTGCACTCCGCGGCGCGAATCAGTCTTTTACCGCAGTTTTTCCTTTTAAACTACAGGGCCGGAAAGTTTAAAATGCAAGTGTTCAACATTTGAACCGTCCTGCATTTTTCATCAATTTGAATCAGATATTGTTTGTGCGCTGATGGTCAGTACCGCCATCGGTGTCGCCCATGTCGACTTCGGGGGCGCGTACGTTTGTCCACAGGAATCGGAAAACTGAATTGCTTGAAATTAGCGTATGAAGCCATACCGGATGTGTACTGAAGCGTGGAGAAAATCATGTTTGATCATTTAACCGTTTGATGGCGTATAAAGTTCCGTTCAGGAAGTGATTAAAGAAAAAATACGCCGTTGCAAGGCTCGCACGTCCAAACAGCCACATATCTTCAACTTAATTTTTACCTTCAGGCAGCCTGTTTCAAACTTTTTTCGTCAGATAGTACGTTTGCAGGGAAAAACAGTTTGAAACATGAAATACCTGGTCGGATTATCCCTTTTGTTATTCCTTGCTTGTCAGGAAAATTTGATTGAAACTTTTGAGCAGCGAGATGCCGACGGGCGCCTGGAACGCTATGAGCGCAACAAAAAAGATTTAACAAAAGACGGAGCGTATCAGCGTTTTTCTCCCGACGGCAAACTTGAAGTGGAGGCGCATTACAAACACGACAAACTGCATGGGGAGAAAAAATACTACTTCCCGGATGGCCGTGTTGAAAGCATTGAAATGTATGAAAACGACTTGTTGCATGGCCCATACAAGAAGTTTTATGAAAACGGAGTTTTAAAAATTGAACAGCAGTTCGCCCAGGGTTTGATGCAAGGAATCAGTATCCGATATTACCCAAATGGCAAAGTGGAAGAAAGGGTAACCATTAAAGACAATGAAGAAAACGGTGCGTTTCAGGAATATTATGAAAACGGCAACCTGAAAGCGGAAGGATTTTACGCGCCATCAGGAGAAGAAAGCGCGCTGGAACAGGGCGAATTGAAGGAATACGATGAAAGCGGAACCCTTATCCGCATCGCCGATTGTACCGATGGGCGTTGTTTAACCCGATGGAAAAAAAATTAATCCGCCTGAAAACGGAAGACAACCAATTATTTATGAGCAAATTGCTACGATTTTATGTGCTGTCGACGGCGTTCGTTCTTGGCGCGTTTGCGCCGAACGCCCAGGCCCAAATTACCGGCGGCCGTCATGTGTTTGAATTTTTATCGTTGCCGGTATCCGCGCGCGTAACCGCACTAGGAGGCGCGCAGGCTGCTGTACGCGACGACGATCCCGTGTTTGCCGCTGCCAATCCGGCTGCATTGAACCCGCTGATGCACGGAAGGCTCACCTTCAATCACAATTTTTTTCTCAGCGATATCCAGCATGGCTACGTTGCGTACGCCCACCATTTGGAAAAAATAGGTTTTACGGTGCAGGGCGGTTTGCAGTACATCAAATATGGAGAAATGCAACGCGCCGATGAATTTGGCAACCTGCAAGGCAATTTTAAAGCCGGCGAATCGGCGTTTACCCTGGGCGCTGCACGCGCACTTACCGATCAACTTTCAGTAGGATTGAACCTCCGCCTGGGCGTTTCTACCCTCGATGTATACCAGGCCTCAGCGTTGCTGGCCGACGCCGGAGTGATGTATGCTGATACGGCCAAAAGATTTACCGTGGGGTTGGTTGTCCGGAACGCAGGCGCACAAATGGCTACATACAACGATCTGCGGGAGCCCCTGCCGCTCGATGTCCAACTTGCCTTCACCAAACGGCTGAAACACTTGCCCTTCCGTTTCGGTGTGGTGGCGCACCACCTCCATGAATGGGATATTCGCTATGACGATCCGAATCTTCAGGATGAAGAAGTGTTGTTTTTCGGAGAGGAACAACCCCAGGAAAACAAAGCCGGCGTTGCCATCGATAATTTTTTCCGGCACCTGATTTTCAATGGTGAATTTCTGCTCGGTAAAAATGAAAGTTTCCGCTTGCGTTTTGGGTACAACCACTTGCGCAAACGCGAATTAACCGTGCGCAACTACCGCAGCCTGGCCGGGTTTTCAGGCGGTATCGGTGTTAAGATCAAACGCTTCCGCGTCGATTTTGGCTATGCATCCTACCACCTGGCTGGCGGCGTGGCGCATCTGGGGGTTGGTACGAACCTGCGTGATTTTTTCTAACCTTTCACATCTCCCGGTTCCGCTCCCAATAATTCTGGTCTTCCACTTCGTCGAGCAGCGTCAGGTACGACTGAAAACGAAGTTCGCTGACGGTTCCATTGCGCAGGGCTTCATGCACGGCGCAGCCGGGTTCGTTCCGGTGCAGGCATGCCCCGCCAAAGCGGCAATTGTCGGAAAGGGCAAAAAACTCGCGAAAACTGTGGGCGATGTTCGATTTGTCTTTGTTATTAAAACTGAGGGTTTTGATACCGGGTGTGTCGATCAGGTAGCCGCCAAAATCCAGGTCGAACATCTCCGCGAACGTGGTAGTGTGCTGGCCTTTGCCTGAATAATCACTGATTTCGCCGGTACGCAGTTCCAATTGCGGCTGTATGGCGTTTACCAGACTGCTTTTCCCAACACCCGATTGTCCGCTGATCAGGGTTGTTTTGTTTTTGAGCAAATCCCTGAATGCATCCAACCCTTGTTTGTTCACCACGGAAGTAAGTAAAACCCCGTAGCCAATCTGTTCGTACACGGCCTGCATGGCTTCGAATACCTCCATGTCTTCACCATCGTAGAGGTCGGCCTTGTTGAAAACGATGGTGGTAGGAATTTCATCCCTTTCAACCATCACCAGAAAACGATCGATGAACCCCGGTTTGATGGTCGGATTGACCACTGTGACGATCAGCACGGTTTGGTCGATATTAGCGGCGAGCAGGTGCAGGTCGTGCTTTCTGCGCGGCGATTGCCTGACGATGTAGTTGCGGCGCGGCAGAATCTTTTTGATCAGTCCGTTCCCGTCGCCTTCGGGTACGAGTTCTACGCGGTCGCCAACAGCAACCGGGTTGGTGAGCGGCACGTCTTCGAGCCTGAATTTTCCAACGATCCTGCATTGCAGCATAGCTCCGCTATCGTCGAGCCTGACGTTATACCAACTGCCGGTGGATTTGGTGACTGTACCTGTTATCAAAATGAGTCTTTAAAAAATGTAAAAGTAAGGGAGGCAGGTAAAACAGCGCCATCAATTTATTAGTTCCGTTTTCAAAAGCAAATTCATCATTCATCATTCTGCATTACTTTTGCCTTGCCTTCCTGATAAATACGGGACGCATTTTTGAAATGTCCAAATTGATTGAACTGGTATTGTTGCCCTCCGAAAGCGCTGATGTGCAACAAATCAAACAAAAAGCCGCTCAACAAACGGGCCTTGCCCTTGGCCAAATTTCCCACGTAGAAGTACTTAAAAGTTCGCTCGATGCGCGTTCCAGGCAGCCGGTTTTCCGATTGCGCGTCGAAGTATTTGGCCCAGGGGAGGTGTTTACTCCCGAACCGGCCTTGCTTGCGGGGTTTAAACCGGTTTCAGATCAAGCGAAAAAGGTTATCATCATCGGCGCCGGGCCAGCGGGTTATTTTGCGGCCCTTGAATTGCTGGAAGCGGGCTACAAGCCAATTGTTCTGGAACGCGGCAAGGATGCGCAGGCCCGCCGCCGCGACCTGCGGTCGATACAGCAACAAGGAGAAGTGAATCCGCACTCCAACTATTGTTTTGGCGAAGGTGGTGCGGGTACCTACTCCGACGGTAAATTGTACACCCGCTCGATTAAACGGGGTAATGTTCAAAAAGCGTTGCGGTTGTTGGTTGAACACGGCGCCAAATCCGACATTCTGGTTGAAGCGCACCCGCATATCGGGTCGAACAAGCTGCCGGGTGTAGTTCAAAACATCCGTAAAACCATCGAACAATACGGTGGCGAGGTGCATTTCAATTGTTGTGTGACGGATGTTATTTTGCATCAACAGCGCCTGATCGGCGTGCGCACCGAAAGTATAGGCGATCTACCTTCCTCCCGTGAATTTTTAGGCGAGGCTGTAGTGCTTGCCACAGGCCATTCGGCACGCGATATATACCGGATGCTCCATCAAAATGGCATCCGGATAGAAGCCAAACCCTTCGCCCTGGGCGTGCGCGTGGAGCACCCTCAGCCGCTCATCGACCAGATACAGTACCGGCAGGCACACCGGGAAGAAGGGTTGCCGGCAGCCAGTTACAGCCTGGTGTGTCAGGTGACGGGCCGCGGCGTTTTTTCCTTTTGTATGTGCCCCGGCGGATTGATCGTGCCCTCGGCCACCGCACCTGGGGAAATCGTGGTAAACGGCATGAGCATGAGTCGCCGCGATTCTCCATTTGCAAATTCGGGGGTAGTCACGTCGGTTGAAATGGATGACCTGGCGCCCTGGGCGAAACACGGCCCGTTTGCCGCCATGCAGTTCCAGGAAGAAGTAGAACAACGGTTGTTCCGTGCCGGCAACGGCAGTCAGCAGGCGCCGGCCTTGCGTTTACCCGATTTTATCAAAGGCAAAATATCCGGCAGCTTGCCGAAAACATCCTACATACCGGGTATTTATGCAGCGCCAATTCATCAGTTGTTGCCGTCGTTTATCTACAACCGTTTGCGGGAGGGCCTGGCGGATTTTGGGAAACAGATGCGGGGGTATTACACAGAAGAGGCGGTAGTGGTAGCTACGGAAAGTCGCACCAGCGCGCCTGTACGCGTACCGCGCGACCCGGGCACCTTAATGCATCCGGAGTGGGCAGGGTTGTTTCCTTGCGGCGAGGGCGCAGGGTATGCCGGCGGGATCATTTCAGCAGCAATGGACGGGCAAAATGTAGCAAGGGCGGTGGCGGTTTATTTAAGGCAGTAAAAAATCGAGGTAGTTATCTTTATTGATGGTTCACCGTAAATAAAAGCGCGAATATTTACGGTCAACCGTAAATATTCGTGCTAATTTCGTCGCCCAGTACCCTATTTCGGCACTGTTTTCAACTGTCGTTCAATTTCTTTCAACCGCACTTTTTTGATAGAATCGATCATTTGAGGCAGCAACGTTTTTTCATAAACCACACAAAGGCTATCCAGTTCCTTCCTGGCATAATTGGATTGCGCAGCCACGGTTGAGTCGATTTCCATGCGCGTTTCGGCATCGATGGGCGCTTCGCCTCCGCACGATGTAAATGTTTGAAGCAAACAAACCCACCCTGCTGCCAGGATGCCAAGGCTGATCATTCGGGTTGAATGTTTCATAAAAAACTACTATTTCTGTGCCTCCGCACGTTGTCTCATTGCATTCGCTTCTTTGGTTTTTCCATAGGCAGCGTATACTTCTGCCATGGATTCAAGTATCCGGATATCCTCCGTCTGGCGGTCGAGTCCGTACTTCAAAAAGTGGATGGCGTTGTTATAGTCTTTTTTCTTTTGGTAAAAGAATTCATAGCCCACCCGGTAACAAAATGCAATGTATTTGTCGGAATTGGAGCCATTCAAATAGACCATATATTGATCGAGGAAAGACCTGAAATTCGAATTGTATGGAATTTTTTCCATGACGGCTTCGAATTGGTGGAACAGTTTATCCAATTGATTATCAATATCGAACCTTGCCGCGGCCACCGCTGATTTCATGATCAACGCCGCTGTATAATCCGGGTTGATCTTAAGGGCTTCATTGATATGAAACTCCATGGTATCCACCAGTGCTTTTTTATCATCACCCTTTTTCAGGGTTTTATACACATTATCGTACAGGCCTGTCACGTAAAACGTATGCGACCGGCAGCTGCCCGGCGATACGCGCACGGCAGCTTTGTTGATCGTCAGGCCGTCTTGCCAATCCGGAATGCGTTTGATTGTCACGAAAGCATACAAGCCGGCAATAGCGGCCACGACAATCATACCCAGCGGGTACGCAGCGTCGGGTTTTTCTTTGATCCATTCGGGCAATTTACGGGCGAAGAACCAGGCCGCCAACAGGCTGAAAGCCACGGAAGGCATGTATAAAAACCGTTCATTCATAAAAGTACCTACAGAAACGAACAAGTTGCTGACAATGCTTAACGTAATGACGAAGTATAGGATACTGTATGCAGGGATACGGTGTTTTTTCAAGTTGCGGATTGCCCAAACACCGAGCCCCACATAGGCAACCAACGAAAGCAAAGCGCGCCAATCGCTCCAGTCTACTTTCGGAACGTGGTACGGATAGTAGTCGATCGTGAGCGGGTAGGGAACGAACAACAGTTTGATGTACCAACCCAGGGTAAGGAAAATGGTGGCGAATTTTTCCGACAAACTCATACCGAGGAATGGGTTGTTCATGATATCGGTACTTGCTTTGCCGTGGTCGAGCATATAACCCAGCGCCTGGTAGCGTATAATGATGAACAACAACGCGGCCAAGGCAAGGGGCAAGGCGGCGCCGATGGCCCTGCTTCTGGATACCGGAGTAAACAAAGCAACCGTGAGCGGAATAACAACCACAAACGTGAGTGCATTTTCTTTGGCCAGCATACCCAGCAATAGAAAAGACGCCGAACCAACCAGCCAACCTGATCGGTTGGTATCAAAATGTTTTAACATGGCCCAGAGGGCAGCCAGGCTGAACAACAAAGCCAGAATTTCGTCTCTGCCTTTGATATTGGCAACACATTCCACATGCAGCGGATGCATTACAAAAACAAGCGCCGCAATAAATGGAAGGCTGAAATACCATTTGCCACCTTCTCCAGTTTTGAACAAACCCAGCAAAATCTGGTACAACAAAATACCTGTAAAGCCGTACAACAGTACATTGATAATGTGGCTGATCGTGGTTTTACCAGGGCCAAAAAGATCAACCTCCATCGCAAAGGTGGCCAGGGAAAGGGGGCGATAACGCCCGCCTTCCAGCAGGAATTTTTGCTCCTTAAAATACCCCATGAAACTGTCGGTGGAAAAAATCCGGCCGAGTCCGCTAAAACCATCCTGTACGTAATCGTTTTTCCAGATGATCAGCTCGTCGTCGAGCACATAACCGTAATTCAATCCAATCGCATAAAGGGCAAAAGCCAGCAGCATTAAACTCAAGGCCGGCATCCAGTTTTGTTGCCAAAAACCAGGGCTAAAGGTGTTGGTGAGCGCAACAGACGGAGCGACGTATTTTTTTTCAACAGCGGGTTTTGAAACCGCAGGTTTGGAACTCTTTTTGCTTTTAGCAGCCATATTGGAATATTTAAGCGCGCAAAAGTAGTCACATGTCGTTAAGATTAACGCTAAAAATGCAACTACGTACCATGAATGCTTGTTATCAAGGGAATTCTTTGCAAAAGTGAACGACCTTTGCGTTTTAAAATCTGTTTGGAACTGTTGTGCAGAAAATTCAGAATGATGCACATCCTTTTTACCCCAAACAATTACTCATCGTCGGATTTATGAAATTTCAACCCATATTTAACGCCCAAAAACGCCCGGTGCTGATTGCCGGGCCTTGTTCTGCTGAGACGGAATCTCAAGTGCTGACTACTGCTCATGGCTTAAAAGACCTGGGTATCGATTTATTCCGGGCTGGTATCTGGAAACCGCGTACCCGACCGGGCGCTTTCGAAGGTATCGGCGCCCAGGGCCTTCCCTGGCTTAAACGGGTGAAACAGGAAACCGGCCTCAAAGTAACCACAGAAGTAGCCACCGCCCAACACGTATATGAATGCCTCAAATATGGCATCGACGTATTCTGGATCGGAGCCCGCACCACCGTGAATCCTTTCTCCGTGCAGGAAATTGCCGACGCCATGGCAGGAACCGACATCCCGGTGATTGTAAAAAACCCGGTGAACCCGGATTATAAACTCTGGGTTGGCGCTATTGAACGACTATACAAAGCCGGAATTCGAAATATTGCCGCCATTCACCGTGGCTTTTCAACCTACGGCGATTCGAAATACCGCAACGTGCCACGCTGGCAAATGGCCATCGATCTGATGCAGGAATTTCCGGATCTGGAAGTTATCTGCGATATCTCACACATCTGCGGCCGACGCGATATACTGGCTGAAACAGCCCAAAAAGCGTTTGATTTGAACTTCGACGGACTGATGATCGAAGTACATCCTACGCCCGACGAAGCCTGGAGCGATGCCGCCCAACAAATAACCCCGGTTCAGTTTGGCGAATTGGTGTCGTCGCTGATCCGGCGCGATATCAACTCAAACGACCCCGACTACCTGGCATCCGTCGAAACCATCCGCCGGCAAATCGACGATTTTGATGAAGAAATTATCCACCTGATCGCCCAACGCATGCAACTTGTTCGGGAAATAGGGTATGTCAAAAAAGATAAAAATATCGCGATTTTTCAACCCGAACGCTGGCGCGCCCTTGCCGATGCATGCCGTCGCCGGGCCGAAAAAAGAGAACTCAGCCATGATTTCGTTGAATTATTTCTGGAAGCCATTCATCAGGAAGGCATCAGTCAGCAAGAGCGAATTATGAACGACGGCGTTCAGACGACCGCGCCAAGCAGCGATCTTTGGGAACACGATTAAATAATTGTTCCGATTGTTTCAACTCTTTTAGGTCAATCGGAAAACGCGGCTTGAATCGCAGCTGTCATTTCGAGACGCAGCCGAGAAACGCCGGATTTGGGGATTTAGCGGATTTTTGAAAAAATCGAAACAATCGAATCAATCGAATAATCGCAACAATCCTTTTTATCTTTGTCCATGAAATTGCGCATTCCATGAAAAAACCGTTGTTGCTGTTGTGCTTTGTGTTTCAGGTATTCTTTGCTTTTGCACAAGAGGTTCAATTGAATGAAGATCCGAAAATCTCCAGTTTGTTCAAGGCATGGGTGAACAACAACCGCGCTACGCCGCAGATCAGTGGTTGGCGGGTGCAAATTATGGCTTCCACCGATCGGGTGCAGGTAGAAACAGGCAGGGAGCGCTTCCGCCAGGAGTACCCTGACGTTCCTGCCGACTGGACGCTGGAAAAACCCTATTACAAACTGAGGGTTGGCGCTTACAGAACCAAACAGGAAGCCTTGGCATTCATTTCGGAACTTACAGGCTGGCCCGGCGCATACCCGGCAAAAGACTCCAATATCCACCCAAGAGATTTTATCGAGCATTAATGGCAGCGAAAGAAACCGCACTAAAACTTTCAGAAATAGATCGCCAGTTGTTGGGTATCTATGTGGCGCTCACCTCCCTGGGTTGGCTGATGATTTATTCGGTTACCTATAACCCGGAATTTCCGTATTCGTTTTTCGACCTGGGCGCATTGGCCGGCAAACAATTGTTTTTTATCGTTTTTTGCTACGCGTTGCTATTTGTGATTTTGCTCACCGACTGGACGATCTGGCGCACATTTTCACTCCCGATCTATATTCTTACGATTCTTCTGTTGCCGGGAACGATCATCTTTGGTCGGGAGGTAAACGGCGCGCAGGCCTGGTATCAACTTGGTGGTTTCACTTTTCAGCCCTCAGAAGTAGCCAAATTCGGCACCTGCCTGGCCATGGCAGGCTTTTTAAGTTCTACAGGCGTTGATTTACGGGAATGGCGCAGCCGCATCATTGCACTGGGTATTTTTCTGTTACCCGTCGGTTTGATTTTGTTGCAAAGCGATACCGGTTCGGCACTGGTGTTCTTTTCATTTATGCTGGTACTCTACCGCGAAGGCCTTGCCCCAACCTGGTATGTGCTGGGTTTCAGCACGGCATCGCTTGTGATTTTGGGATTGAGGTTCGACCAGCCTGCGTATGTGGTGGCTTTATTGATCGCCTTCGTTAATTTCCAGCTGATTTCCAGGTTTCGGGAAAAACGGCGCCTGTGGTTGTACGCCTTTGTTGCATTACTTCCCATGACGTATTGGTGGCAAACCGTATTTGAGTGGCTTTTGCGGCTATTAAACATCGACCCTCTTTCTTTGGGGAATACACATTTGTATGTAATCGTTCCGCACGGTCTACTGTTCATTGCCGCTTTTTTACCCAACTACCTCAGAAAGAACAGCCTGATTCAGAAGCAACTCCAATTGTGGGCGTTTTTACTGATCATGGCCGCCGGGTTGGTTTTTGCCGCCAACTTCGCCTGCTACACCTTGCTCGCGCCGCACCAGCAACAACGTATCAAAATCTGGCTCCGGCCCGAAGAAGCGGAAGCCAACGCGCGTGGAGCGGGTTACAACCTGATCCATTCAAAAATGGCGATCGGATCGGGCGGTTTTTTCGGCAAAGGCCTTTTTGAAGGCAATATGACCAAGTTGAAATATGTACCCAAACAAGAAACCGACTATATTTTTTGCACCGTAGGCGAAGAACACGGTTTCATTGGAGTTGCCTCCATGATCCTACTGTTTGTTTGGTTATTGTACCGCATAACCGTCGTGGCGGAACGCCAGCGATCCAACTTCTCACGTATTTATGCATACGGTGTGGCGGGAATCGTTTTTGTGCACTTCATTGTGAACATCGGCATGACAATGGGCCTGTTACCCACCATTGGTATTCCTCTGCCATTTATCAGTTACGGAGGTTCTTCTTTAATCGGATTTACCCTTATGATCGCGGTATTGCTGAAATTGGATAGCAACCGGAACCTGGCTTGATGCATGAAATTTCAGTTAACACACACCGATCCGAATTCCCGCGCACGCGCAGGCGCTATCACCACGGCGCATGGGGAGATTGAAACGCCCATTTTTATGCCGGTCGGGACGGCCGCAACCGTAAAAGCCGTTCATCAACACGAATTGAAAAATGATATCGGCGCACAAATATGCCTGGGAAACACCTATCACCTGTATTTAAGGCCGGGTTTGGAAGTGCTGCGCGAAGCGGGCGGTATTCATGGTTTTAATGGCTGGCAAGGGCCGGTGCTGACGGATAGCGGCGGGTTTCAGGTGTATTCGCTTGCTCACCGGCGTAAAATCAAAGAAGAAGGCGTCACGTTTCAAAGCCATATCGACGGCTCGAAACACATGTTCACACCCGAAAACGTGATGGACATTCAACGCGTCATCGGAGCCGACATCATCATGGCTTTCGACGAATGTACACCCTATCCCTGCGATTACAAATACGCCGAAAAATCACTCGGACTCACCCACCGCTGGCTCCAGCGGTGTATCGACCGCTTCGATACAACCGAGCCGGTTTATGGCCACCAACAAGCCTTGTTCCCGATCGTGCAAGGCAGCACCTATCCGGATTTGCGCAAACGCTCCGCTGAAACTATCGCGTCTTTCCAACGGGAAGGCAATGCCATCGGAGGCTTATCGGTCGGCGAACCTGCGGAAGAAATGTATGCCATGACCGAGCTGGTGACCGAAATCCTTCCCACCGACAAACCACGCTACCTCATGGGCGTTGGCACGCCGGAAAATATCCTTGAGTGTATTTCCCGCGGAATCGACATGTTCGATTGCGTTATGCCAACCCGCAATGCGCGCCACGGCATGATTTACACCGCTGAAGGCATCATCAACATCCGAAATCAACGCTGGCAGAAAGATTTTAGCCCGATCGATGAAAACAGCCCGGCGCCAAGCAGCCGCACCCACAGCAAAGCCTATCTGCGCCATTTGTTCATCAACGACGAGATACTCGGCATGCAATTAGCCACCCTGCAAAACCTGTCATTCTACCTTTGGCTGGTAAAAGAAGCCCGCAAGCGTATCCTCGACGGCTCTTTCCTGAGCTGGAAAAATACGATGGTGGGGAAAATAAGGGAAAGAAGGTGACTGGTGACTGGTGACTGGTGACTGGTGACTGGTGACTGGTGACTGGTGACTGGTGACTGGTGACTGGTGACTGGTGACTGGTGACTGGTGACTGGTGACTGGTGACTGGTGACTGGTGACTGGTGACTGG
>JAEUUR010000204.1 GCA_016787465.1 Saprospiraceae bacterium
CGTCAGGGGGTAAGGGGGCGTCATCGGGCCAGCTGAGGGGCGTCCAGTCGGTGCCCATCCGGAACAAGGCTACCCGACCTTCGAAGCGAATTTTTTGCTCAGGCGACAACCGTTGGAAAAACGGGCAGAACCGGCTTAGCATTTCCTGCATTTGCGGACTCAGGCGCGGCGGCCTACGGCTGTACCACCACCAATTAATCTGAGGCGACATGATATAGATGACGGCAGCCGCTACCAAAAATGGAATCATCCACGGCGCGTATTTGCCGTCGATCGTCCATGCCAGGTATAAAAAAAACAAGGCGCCGGAAATAAATGGAATGGCCAGGAGGTTGGAAAACATGAATTGAATGGTTCGATTGTGCCGATTGGTTCGATTGTGCCGATTGGCTTCGAGAGATGTGATTGGATTGATCAGGATTGTTGCTGCGAAAGTAAGGGAATTGTTGTTTAAAAAAATTGCAAAAAATCCTTTCAAGTCTGAATGGAATGATTGTATCTTTGCCCCGCTTTAAAAAACAGGCCAGGTGCCTTAGCTCAGATGGTAGAGCAATGGACTGAAAATCCATGTGTCCCCAGTTCGATTCTGGGAGGTACCACAGAACTCAAAACGTCCCGAATTTTTTCTTTTTGAAAAGATTCGGGATTTTTGTTTTTAGGGTCTATTTGCTCAAAAAAACGTTTTTTTATGCGTTCTTTTGTTGGTTGAAAACTTGTTCAGGTTAAAACTTGTTATCCTGCAAACGCTGGACACCCATTCAACTGCCACCAAAATCCTGGTTCATGCCGGAAGATATCGTCATACGCATTTTATTACTTCCTCTGGCCTTGTTGTACGGACTTGGCATTGGGTTTCGCAACCTGTTGTACCGTTCCGGCATTTTGCGCAGTGTGCATTTTGATCTGCCGGTTATTTCAGTGGGCAACCTGGCGGTGGGCGGCACCGGCAAATCGCCGCATATCGAATACCTGATGCGCTGGCTCGATCAATACATCAATGTTGCTGTTTTAAGCCGTGGTTACGGAAGGGATACTATCGGTTACCGGCAGGTTTCGGTAATCGATACGGCCAAGGAAGTGGGTGATGAACCGCTTCAGTTCAAAAGGAAATTTCAGCAAATACCAATTAGTGTAAGCGAGAGCCGTGCCTTGGGTGTACCGGAACTGGTCAAACGCAATCCGGATACTCAATGTGTGCTGCTTGACGATGCGTTCCAGCACCTGGCCGTCAGTCCTACCCTGCATATTATGCTGACGGAGTTCAACCGGCCATTCACCCGCGATTGGCTCATGCCTTCGGGTCGGCTGCGGGAATGGCGCAGCGGTTATCGTCGCGCCGATATTATCATCGTGACCAAATGTCCGCCCGATTTGACAGAAGCTCAGCGGCAAAAACTATTGTACGAGATAGATCCTTACCCACGTCAGCGTGTGTATTTTTCCAGGTACCAATACGGCCAGGCATTTGATATGTTGCGGCCTGATTTGCATCGGCCGCTTGATCTGGACACGGACGTGTTGCTCGTCAGTGCCATTGCCAACACCGATTATTTGCTTCAATACCTGAGCAAGGAAACCCGTTCGGTGCAAACGCTTGAATTTGAAGACCACCATTATTTTGAGGAAGACGATCTGAACAACATCCTGCGCAGGTTCAATCGTTTGGAAAGCCGGAATAAGATCATCGTTACCACCGAAAAAGACGCCACCAGGCTGGAGCTTTTTTCCGATTTTTTTTATCAAAACAACCTGCCTGTTGTGGTGCTTCCCGTAGAAGTTGCGTTTTGCGATAATGATGAATTGGTGTTCCAATCAGATGTAGAGCAGTCGTTGTTGAATTTTAAAAGCTAAGGTGATTGGGTAATTGGTTTCGAAACGTTCGAATATCGCGGCTAGAATCGCGGATTCGCCGGATTCTTGGATGTAGCGGATTCTTGGATTTAACTGATTTTTAGATTTCATGGATTTATTCGGGAAAACACCAAAACACTAAAACACCAAAACACTAAAAAACCAAAACACTAAAAAACCAAAACACAAATCCCCTACCTATTTTTCCGTTTTTTACGACATTTACCCAGACAAATTCAACGATTCATTCAATCGAATAAATCGATACAATCGGAACAATCGAATCAATCCATGAAGTCTTATTTCCCTACAGTCTCCACAATTCCTTTCGAAGGCCCTAAATCCGACAATCCATTGGCATTTCGCTGGTATGATGCGAACCGCAAAGTAGGTGATAAAACCATGCAGGAACACTTCCGGTTTGCTGTAGCTTACTGGCACAGCTTCTGCGGAACCGGCGGCGACCCCTTTGGTCCGGGTACTAAAAACTTCCCGTGGATGCAACGCAGCAAACCGCTTGATCAGGCGTACGACAAGATGGATGCGGCTTTTGAATTCATCACCAAACTGGGTATTCCGTATTATTGTTTTCACGATTTTGACCTGGTGGCTGAAGGGCCGACCCTGCGGGAAAGCGAGCGCCGATTGGCCCGGATTACCGATTACGCCCTGGAAAAACAACGCGAAAGCGGCGTCAAGGTGTTGTGGGGCACCGCAAACTTGTTTTCCAACCCTCGGTACATGAACGGTGCAGCCACCAACCCGGATTTTCAGGTAGTGGCCTGGGCCGGCGCACAGGTACAGAACGCTCTGGATGCGACCATCAAACTTGGCGGGGAGAATTATGTGTTCTGGGGAGGCCGCGAGGGGTATATGAGTTTGTTGAACACCAACATGAAACGTGAGTTGGAGCACCTGGCGCGTTTTCTGCATATGGCTAAAGATTATGCCCGAAAAGCCGGGTTCAAGGGAACGTTTTTCATCGAGCCCAAACCGATGGAGCCGATGAAACACCAGTATGATTTTGATGCAGCCACAGCCATCGGATTTCTTCGTGAATTCGGCTTGGAAAAAGACTTTAAAATGAACCTCGAAGTGAATCATGCAACCCTGGCGATTCACACGTTCCAGCACGAATTGACTGTAGCAGCCAACGCAGGCATGTTAGGCTCCATCGACGCCAACCGCGGCGACTACCAAAACGGCTGGGATACCGACCAGTTCCCAAACAACGTACTGGAACTCACGGAAGCGTTTTTGGTCATTCTGCAAGCAGGCGGTTTCGGCGGAGGCGGCATCAACTTCGATGCAAAAACCAGGCGTAATTCTACTGATCTGGAAGATCTTTTTTATGCCCATATCGGCGGCATGGATGCTTTTGCGCGTGCGCTTGTGGCCGCGCACGAGGTGCTGACGAACTCCGAATACATGGGGCTGTTGAACGGCCGATACGCTTCGTTCGACGGGGAAGAAGGTCGCGCCTTCGAAGCTGGAAAGCTGAAACTCAAGGACCTGCGTAAAATCGCGCTCCGCGATGGCGAACCCGCACAACGCAGTGGCAAGCAGGAACTGATCGAAAATTTATTGGCCCGGTTCGTTTAAGGACGGAGTTTCCCGCTGAAAACGCAGAAACTTTCGCAGAAAACGCAGATAAAAAATATTCTATTCAGCGAAAGTTTCTGCTTTTTCAGCGGGAAATCACTTCACTTCCAGCAGCCCACCGCCTCTTTTTGATTCCCCGGTGGCGCTCAGCCAATAAATCCCGGAAGGCAATGCGCCAATCTGGAAATTGCCACCATTGATTACCTGGCCTTCTGCCACCGGAACGCCCAGGGTATTGGTCAGGGTTATTTGCAGCTCGCCTAATTCGCCAGGGATAGAGATGGTTACTGCATCCTGGGCGGGGTTAGGGAAAAGTTTGAGGGCATTGGTATTGGGCTGGGCGGTGGTGCTGACGCTGTCGAGGGAGAGTTTGACGATCCAAAGGTCGCCGTATCCCCAATTTTGTGTGCCGGTGGCGTCTCCATCAGTGGAGAAAGTGAACCCCACTAGAACAAGTCCATTATCTGGAGTTTTTTGTAATTGAAAACATGCTTCTGAACTGCTTCCGCCGATGGATTTTTCCCATTCAACATCTCCAGAATTATTGATTTTTACTAACCAAATATCATCATATCCATGGGAAAAAGAGACATCTGCATCATTTGACAATGAAGTTCCTGAAACAATTAATCCTCCATCCTCAAAAATTGTTCCTGTAAACAACCAATCTGCATCACTCCCTCCATACGATTTCTCCCAAACCAATTGGCCATTCATATCCAATTTGACTATCCAATAATCAAAAGAGCCGTAACTAAACGACACATCTCCTGTATTTAAAGAGCCTACATACCCAAATCCTAAATATCCATCATTTACTTCATACATACCACTTCCAACATCCAAGCCTTCGCCACCAAGCGCGTTTTGCCATTCAATGTTACCTTCGCTATCTAATTTCAATACCCAAAAATCTTGGTCGCCATTATTGTCAATCACATCTCCATCTGCAGATCCTGCTTCGCCCGTAATTAAAAACCCTGCATCGGTTGTTGATGTAATGAAAATTCCTCTGTCAAAATTGCTTCCTCCAAACGACTTTTGCCATTCTACAACCCCGTCCTGGTTCATCTTTACCACCCAATAATCCTGGGCCAAACCTTGATTTCCCAGACAATCTCCATCGGTGGAGTCAGATATGCCGGCTACTGCAAAGCCCCCATCTGAAGTTAAAGTTATTGACCAGGCTTCGTCCCAACCACTGCCACCTAAAGCTCGTTGCCACAGTATCTCACCAGAAGCATTAATTTTAATAATCCAGGCGTCTTTGTCGCCGTGTTGACCTAATACATCGCCATCATCAGATCGGCTATATCCAACAATGATAAAACCGCCATCAGGTGTTTGAATAGCATCATATGGCCAATCAAAGTGGCTTCCACCATATGTTTTTTTCCAGATGATTTCCCCGGAAGTATTCAACCTGAGTACCCAATAATCTGCAACACCTTTAAAGCCTGTAACATCACCATCATTCGAAAAGGTCCAACCAATTACTAAATAACCTCCATCCTGAGTAACAATAACATCTCTAGCATACTCTTGCTTTGTTCCCCCAAAGGTTTTCTGCCATTGGACGGTGGGTTGGGCGTGTAAGACATAGCCAAAGGCCAACCATAAAATGATAAATGTATGGTTAAGTATCATGACATCTCATTTGATTTCCAGCAGCCCACCGCCTCTTTTTGATTCCCCGGTGGCACTCAACCAATAAATCCCGGAAGGCAAGGCGCCAATCTGGAAATTGCCACCATTGATTACCTGGCCTTCTGCCACCGGAACGCCCAGTGTATTGGTCAGGGTTATTTGTAGCTCGCCTAATTCGCCAGGGATAGAGATGGCTACTGCATCCTGGGCGGGATTTGGGTAAAGCTTGAGCGCGTTAGGATTGGGCTGGGCGGTGGTGCTGACGCTGTCGAGGGAGAGTTTGAGCACCCATAAATCCCAAATCCCTTGGTTATGTGAGCCTGTAGCATCTCCATCAGTGGACAAGGTTACTCCTGCAACTAATAACCCATTATCTGGAGTATATTGAATTGAAAAACAGCCATCTCCGCTACTTCCTCCAATCGACTTTTGCCATTCCATTTCTTGGGCAGCATTCATTTTGACCAGCCATATATCATCGTATCCGAGCGGGTTGGTGATGTCACCATTTGTTGATCTCGTCTGACCTCCGACTATTATTCCACCGTCATCCGCCAATGTTCCGGTATATAACCAGTCGGGGCCGCTCCCCCCAAAAGATTTCTCCCAAATCAGTTGTCCATCAAAATCCAGTTTGACTATCCAGTAATCAAATGAACCATAACCAACCGAAACATCACCTGTATTCAAAGAACCAGCATAACCATATCCCAAATACCCATCCTCGACTTCAAAAAAACCGCTGCCTACATCCAAACCAATACCACCAAGCGCATTTTGCCATTCAATCTTTCCTAAATGGTCTAACTTTAAAACCCAAAAATCTTCGTTTCCATTATTTTCGATGACATCACCATCTGCGGACAGAGCTTCACCAGTAACAATAAAACCACCATCAC
>JAEUUR010000272.1 GCA_016787465.1 Saprospiraceae bacterium
CTCATAATGAGATGATTCTGGATTTGGCATTGCAACAGCAAGGTCGAAAAATTTACGAAACAAATTTGCGGCTAACGGCCTTTTCACCGATAACAACCGATAAAAAATGGTTGATTTGAGATGGATCTCCCAACACAACGATATGCAATTCAGGCAGCAAAATGGTTTTTATATCTGGATTTAGCTGGTAATTCCCCATGGCGTACCGGATGGCGACAATGGGGATCATGCCTATCCGAACCAACCCGGAATCTTCAATAGATTTTCCCTGAAATTCAGGTTTCAACTGTGTAACGGAAATTTCTTCAAAAACGATTTGGCTGGGCCCCATGTTGGAAATCAAGGTAAAAAACTCGACCAAATCGGGTTTGTGAATCAGGGTTGCCATGTAAAAGCCTCCAATTTTTTCTGGCAATACCACATGATCAGCGCCGGCACGCCGCAACTTCATCTCATCTGATTCCTGGCTCGACCGGCTAATGATTTTGATCGAGTTGTTTCTTTGCCTGGCGGTCATGATAACGAATAAATTGTTTGCATCCACCGGCAAGGTCAGTACAAGCGCTGCTGCACGATCAATTCCCGCCCACTCCAGTATGGTATCGTCCGTAGCGTCGCCTTCCAGAAACAGGTAGTTGGTTTCTCTTCTCATTAATTCCGCTTTTTCTGGATCAGACTCAATGACAACAAATGGGGTATGTTGTTTGGTCAATTCCAGGCACACTTCTGAGGCATGTCGGCCAAAGCCACACACGATGACATGCTTATTCAGTTTTTTAACTTTCTCAATCATGTGAAATTCTAAAAAAAAGGCCCTGACGCCCTCATCAGTAAAGATACTTGTTACTGTAGATATGGCATAAGTAAAAAAGCCAATGTTAAACAGGATCAAAAAAGAGGTAAAAACGCGGCCCTCATGCCCAAGCGGAATCACCTCGCCAAAACCAACCGTGGAAAGCGTAACAAGGCTCATGTAATAGGAATCGAACCAGCTGGTGTGTTCAATGATTCGGTATCCCACCATACCTGCCATCAGGGCTGCAAAAAGAAAAATCACGGCTGCGCGTAATTTGGTGATGGCATTACGTAGGCGGGCGTAACTCGCTGCGCGCACACCAAATCGTTTGGGCGGTTTAAAAAACCAGAAAATCAGTTGTAAAAAATAAAAGAGCCTCATGGTAGAGGCTCAAATATAGCGGCAATCTTTTGATAGAGCCATCAAAAAGGCCACTATTCGTTGCAACAAAATGTTCAGCGTCAGCCTCGTTCACAACGGATGCCGAATTCCAGCTCAAACCGGAAAATTTCCTGGTTGAGCAGTTTTGCGTTGGGCAGGCAATAGAATTTTTTCAAGCTTGCTGCCTGGCGGGGGCCCACTCCATCGAGGGATTCCATTTGGTTTCCGGAACAGTAAAGTGTTTGCAATTGGGTCAACTTGGAAAGCGGTTTTAAGGAATCGATGTAGTTATTCTGGCAATATAACTCCTGTACTGAATTCAAGTTTTCAATACCATTAATCTGTTCAATATGGTTGTTGAATACAAAAATCGACTTGAGTTTTTTGTGCAATTTTAATTCATCCAGGTTGCGAATTTGATGATGAATAACCACAAGTATTTCCAGGTGTTTAAGTTGTTCAATGCCGCTTAAGTCCTTGAGTTCAAAACTCAGATTGGGATACTGGGCATCAGGGCCAGCCAAACGTAGAACGCTCAAACCCAGCAACTGCTGCAATTGTTCCAAAGTCGGTATTTCAGTGGTAGCCCCCCTGCACAATACGCCTTCATTAAATGCTTTTTTCCAAAGATCAGAAAGGCTCTCCCACCATTTAATCGGTTGCATACGTTTCGAATTTAAATAACTAAAAAGATTGTTTTCAATGATTCCGGCCGCACTGCAAAGGTGCTTTTGTCTGAGGAGCAAATAGAAGCGTAAAAATGACCGTTTTCAAAAACAGGTATTTTTACGGGATTTAGGCATTTCAGTCCTGAACCTGATTGTTTGCTCGTATAAAACAACTATACGACCAATCATGCGTTTAATTACGTCAGTGCTTGGTTGCATCAGGTTACGACGGCAATTTTCCTTTACCTTTGTACCTTATTCTGAGATTAAAGTGATTTTAATAATTTGAGTGATGGGGAATTCTTGACTTTCAAATGATTATACGATCACGATTTTCACGACCATTTGCGTTGACTATAAAATTACCCAAACTTTTCGGACACATGACCTCGCGTTCATTGCTCTCAGCAATTCTGTTTTTTGTGCTCAATTTCGCCGGTGCACCCGAGGCGAAAGCGCAAGACCCCAACCTCGCCAATCAATATTTTATGGACGGCGAGTATGAAAAAGCTTCCACATTGTATAACCAGCTTTGGGAACGCGACAAGCGCAGTGAATACTATTTCACCCGGTATGTGGAATGTTTGATGAACCTCGAGCAATATGTAGAATGTGAAAAGGTGGTCAAAAAGCAAATCAAGGAATCACCGGAAAACACCGGGCTGTATGTCACCTACGGAAACTTGCTGGATAAACAGTCCAAACCGGAGGAAGCAGCTCAGCAGTTTAAACGAGCCATCGAAAAAATGTCGTCCGATTATGCCTCCGTAGAGCGGTTGGCCAGGTTATTCACCTCCCAATCCAAATACGACCTGGCGTTGGAAACCTATGAAAAGGGTTCAAAACTGACCCGAGACGACCAGCGGTTTGCTTTTAACATTGGAGAATTGTACCGCCGGAAAGGCGACCTTCCAAAAATGATTGAAGCATACCTCAATGCACTGGGTTCCGACCCTGGCAAGTTGTCGATCGTTCAAACCAGACTGGCGCAAACCATTGGTCCAAATGATTATGAGGAACTGCAAACCCAATTGTACAGCAGAATTCAAAACAGCGAAAACCCGGATTATGTAGAAGTGCTCGCATGGTCGTTCGTACAACGCAAAGATTTTAAAAGTGCGCTGCGCCAGTTCAAAGCGCTCGATAAAAGGCTCGGCGAAAACGGCCAGCGTATCATGAATCTGTCAGACGATGCCTGGGAATCAGGCGATTATGACGCGGCCATTGCAGGATATGAATACATCATCACCGATAAAGGCCAACTGAGTCCATTTTTCTTCGACGCCAAACAAGCTTGTATGGAATGTCGCAGAAAAAAAATAACGGAGGGATACCAGTATACGGAAGAAGACCTCAAAATTCTTGAAGCGGATTATGAATCGTTCCTAAACCAATTCGGACGGTCTACCCAAACGGCCGACCTGACGATTCAACTGGCCGATCTGGAAGCGTACTACATGAACAACCTTTCCAAAGCTATTTATCTGCTTGAAGAGCTCAAAAAAATGCCTGGGCTACACAGGGAAAAGCTGGCAAGGGTAAAACTCAACCTGGGCGATTTCTACCTGATCAGCGGCGATATCTGGGAGGCAACCTTGTTGTACAGTCAGGTCGATAAAGACTTTAAAGAGGAAACAATCGGACAGGAGGCGCGGTTTAAAAACGCTCGTTTGGCTTATTTCAACGGCGACTTTCAGTGGGCTCAGGCACAGTTTGACATCCTGAAAGCATCGACGTCAAAGTTGATTTCCAACGATGCGATTGATCTTTCGGTATTTATCATGGACAACCTGAACCTGGATACGTCATCGGCGGCAATCTCCCTTTATTCAGGCGCAGAATTGCTTGTTTATCAAAACCGTTTTGAGGAGGCTTTTTTAAAGTTGGATACGCTCCGGCGCGAATTCCCGGAACATTCACTTCAGGATGATATTTTGTACTTGGAAGCCAAAATACAAGAGAAAAAACGCGCCTGGGAAAAAGCAATGGCACTTTATGAGGAAATCGTTGAAAAATATCCTGAAGAAATCAGGGCGGATAACTCTTTGTATGCTTTGGCCCAAATTTATGAGCTACGGATGAACAACCCGGAGAAAGCCAAGGAACTCTACGAAAAAATCTTCCTGGATTATTCGGGAAGCATTTTCGCCGTGGATGCGCGAAACCGTTTTCGGTTGCTGCGGGGGGATAAAGTGCAGTGATGCCTTTTAAAACAACCAGGCATGGCCTAAACCAAAGGCTGAGCCGACTACCCAACCAAGCAAAACTTCAGTTCGAGTATGCCGACCTAGCACCACCCGCGACCATGCGATCAGTGCCGCGGCTAAAAACATAGCGACGCCCCAACCCAGGTGGTGAAACAGCAGCAATGCGCTCAAATAAGTAGCAACTACAGTGTGCAGGGAGATTTTTTTCACGGTGTTGATGGCAAAACAAACAGCAAGCAAGCCACCCACGTACAAAGTTTCGAGCACAAACGGTTGTTTTGTCCACCAAAAATAAAGGGCTACCAGGCCAATCAATCCCAGAGAAGGCAGATACACGTTGCGCGTCCGTTGGGTGCGATCCGACACATCCAGGTTGGAAATAGCGCCCCTTTTCATGCGCAGCAAAATAAAAACGCCAAGCACTGCAAATACTGCCAGCAATGCCAGAATGGCCGGCATTGATTGCCGTACCCCAATTTCCTGAATGGTTAAATACGATGCAATCACAGGAAACAGCACGAAAGGGCTGCCAACGGTGGAAATGATCGCGGCTAAGCGCGGGTGCATGGGCATAGTGTTTTGTAGGCAAAAAAAAGGTAATTCCTTCGCCACAAAGGTAAATACAGGTCAGGAAAATCAACGTAGTAACATATCCCTAATTCCTCAACGGCTTGCCATTCTCCAGCATAAACTGAATTCGTTCCAATGTTTTAGGTTCGCCGCAAAGCGAAAGGAACATTTCGCGTTCAATATCAAGTAGGTATTGTTCACTGACCATTTGTGGGCTCGTTAAATCGCCGCCACAAAGCACCCAGGCTACCTTTTGAGCAATTTTGATGTCGTGTTCGCTGGCATATTTGCCCAACTTCAAGGAATGTGCCGCTACATAAAGCGCGCCTAACCCCGTTCTGCCTAACACATACACGTCTTTTCTTGGGATTGGTTGTACGTAACCATCAGCCAATTCCAATACTTTTTTCTTAGCTTCACTGATGTTGCGTGCCACGTTACGGACAATATGGTCTTTCTGAGCTTGGAAATACCCGAATTTGAATGCTTCATCAGCTGAAGTGGCTACCTGAGCCGTCGCAATAGTTTTAAACCTGTCGATCAACCGTGGTATCTGCACGTCGCCTTCTTTAGAAATTTCATCACTCAATCGCACAGCAAATTCTTTGGTACCACCTCCTCCAGGCAATAAACCTACACCAACCTCAACCAGCCCAACATAGCTTTCAGCCGCAGATACAACCGCATCGGCGTGCATGGAAAACTCGCAACCACCGCCAAAAACATAACCTTGCGTAGCAATTACAACCGGTACCGCCGAATATCGAATGCGCATGGAGGTTTGCTGAAAGATGTTTACAGCCATGTTCAATTCGTCCCACTCTTGCTGATAAGCCATCATGGCGATCATCATAATATTGGCGCCTGCCGTAAAATTCGTTGCATTATTGCCAATTACCAGGCCTTTCCATCCCTGCTCCTCTGCCAGGTTAATACTGTCGTTGATGCCGCGCAGAATTCCTTCCCCAATGGCATTCATTTTCGAGTGAAATTCAAGACACAACACACCCTCGCCAATATCGTGAAGGGTACATTCAGCGTTTGAATAAACCGCTTTGTTACTTCGGTAACTATCCAGAACAATAAATGAATCTCCGCCGGGAAGCGCCTGATAACTTTTGCTTGCCTGATCGTAATATTTCCTTATACCGTTTTCTGTTTTGTAAAAAGTATTATGTCCTGCCGCCAACATTTCTTTAACCCAGGAAGCAATGCTTTCTCCCTGACTTTCAGCCATTTTGATAGCTTCTTCCACGCCTGCCATATCCCAATATTGGAAGGGACCTACTTCCCAGGCAAACCCTGCCCGCAATGCATCGTCAACGGCATACAGGGTGTTCGATATTTCAGGCACCCGGTTGGACACATAAGCAAACAAACCTAAAAATGACCTTTTGAGCAATTCCGCACCTTTGTCATCGCCCTTAAATACTGCTTTAATGCGGCGTGGCAAATCATCGATCTGCTTTAAGGTATCAATAATTGGTAATTTTTCTTTTTGAGAAACGGCGTATTCATGCGTTTGTAAATTCAACGCCAGAACGACCGGCCTGCCTTTAGCATCTTTCTCTGCCGTCTTTTTATAAAATCCTTGTCCTGATTTGTTGCCAAAAAATTTGTTCTCTACCAAGAAATTCAAAAACGAAGGAACCTCCATCTTGGAAATCTGCTCGTCGTTCGGGCAATTATCTTTCATGCCCTTGATCACATGCACGGCGGTGTCCATACCTACCAGATCTGCCAGTCGGAAAGTGCCGGTTTTGGGCCTGCCAATAGCCGGGCCTGTCAACGCATCGGCTGTATCAATGCCCAAACCCAATTCATGGGTGAGCATGAAAATTTTGGCCATCGCATACACCCCTACCCTGTTTGCAATAAACGCAGGCGTGTCTTTGCACAAAACGGTTTGTTTGCCTAAAATGACATCCCCATAGTGCATGAAAAACTCGGTTACCTCCGGGCTTGTTTCTGGTGTAGGAATAACCTCCAGCAAACGCATATACCGCACCGGGTTAAAAAAGTGCGTTCCGCAGAAATGCTTTTTAAAGTCGTCACTACGGCCTTCATTGAGCAAATGAATCGGAATACCGGATGTATTCGACGTTACCAGCGTGCCTTTGGCCCGATGCAGTTCAACCTTTTCATACACCTGCTTTTTGATGTCCAGGCGTTCCACCACCACCTCAATAATCCAGTCGCAGTTTTTGATTTTTGCCATGTCATCCTCGAAATTACCTACTGTAATCCTGGATGCATATTGATTGTCGTAAAACGGCGCAGGTTTGGCCTTCAGTGCATTAGCAAGTGAATCGGCGGCAATTTTGTTGCGTGGCCCTTCTGCCGAAGGCAGATCAAGCATGAGTACTTCGAGGCCGCAACCTGCCAGTTGAGCGGCTATACCTGTTCCCATGAGCCCTGAGCCCAAAACAGCTACTTTACGAATGTGACGATGGAGCATAAATCACTTTTTCAATGTTTAAAATCGAATGGCGAAGGTAGTTTTCATTGGGCGATTTTTCGCCGCAGATATTCCTCTGTTTTTTCAAATCGCATGGTTTCTAAATTACCGTTGTTCCAAAAATCAAACCGAACAAGGTTGTATTGGTCGGAAAAAGCATCCAGCAACAGCCGGTCGGTCACTTCAACTTCATAAGATGCCGCAGGTTGAAACCCCTGGCCAATACTTTCAACAACCAACACCACATCCTGGACAGATGTTGTGTAAAGCCTGGGTAAAATTGGCATTTGGTTGATTTTTAGGGTAAAGTTCCGGTGAATGAATGCGGAAAGCACCTGGTCATTTTCACTCGACCGTTGTGTGATGGTCAGCTGGCGACCGGTTTGTTTTTCCAAATAAGCTTCAAGATCATCCCAAAAAAATTTAAATTTAAGGGTCAGATGTCCCTTATCCGGATGATACTTCACGTCGCAAACACTCATTTTTAATGGGTGATCGGCTTCCAAAAAACTGAAAACCAGCAAAAAACAAACTGTCAGACTTTTCATATCGCCTCCAATATCAGTTTAATGGCTAATCCGGCGCCCGCGCCGCTCACGAACAAATTCCAATCTCTCGACTCGATGGATCTGAACCGGGTAAGCGCCCAAAAAGCGCCATAAAACAAAACCACAATAGTTATTTGCCCGAATTCCAATCCAAGGTTGAATAAGAACAATGGCTCAATGATCGATCCTTCATCTCCAAGCATCATGGTGAAATAGCCGGCAAAACCGCAACCATGTACAAGTCCGAAAACCGTGGCCAGTAAATAAGGAAGGAATCGATGGCCCTCCGTTCGAATGTTCGTTACATTTAAAATACTGGTTGCCAAAATGGTTATTGGGATCAACAATTCAATCCATTTGGCAGGAAACGACACCACCTGCAGGGCGGTTAAAGCCAATGTCAGTGAGTGGCCAAGGGTAAATCCGGTAAGCAAAACCAATAATTTACGCCACTGACCGACTGAATAAAATGCACAGAGTACAACAATGAAAAGCAAGTGATCAAAGCCTTTCAAACTCACAATGTGCTCAAACCCCAAGGGGAAGTAAACGGAAAACATGGACTTACAATTTTAAAACCGTTGCCCCTAGGATAGAACCATTTTTCGCCCTGATTTCCATCCGATATGCTCCTGCCGGAACTCCGGTTAAATCTGCTTCCGCTTTGTTCATCTTGCTTTGAAACATCAATATACCTTCGGGCGAATACAAGCGCAGGTCAGCCTGGCCCAGGTCGTGATGAGTTTGTATGGTCACCCAGCCTGTGGTAGGGTTGGGGAAAAGGACAACACTTTGCGTACCGGCTGTTTGAGTCGAGGTTTCTGCTGTTACAATGACTTTGACACTGTCGGCCCAGGTTGTGCCGCCGTTGTTGTCAGTTGCCAAAGCGCGCAGGTAATAGGTTCCGGCTTCCACCTGGAGCCAATTCATGAAAAACGGAACACCGTCATCGTCAGCTCCAATTTTTTCAGCGCCATTAAAAAATTCGACTGATACGACTTGTCCATCTACATCCACGGGGTTGGCAATGATGGTAATCAGTGCCGGCTCAGCATACATGGTGCCGTTCTCCGGTGACAAAAGGACGATGGAAGGCGGCACATTCACCAAAACAATCACTTCCACTGGTTGCGACACAGTAAAAGCGCCCTGGTTATCGGTTGCTTTAGCGGTAATGGTATGAACTCCAGCCGGCACATTTTCCCAAATAAAAGAATAGGGCGGCCCGTCTGTATCTTCAAACAACTTTTGTGTTCCGTTGTAAAATTCCATTAAGCCAACCGTGCCGTCCTGGTCGCCGGCGGTAGCGCTAACGGTAATAGTTGCCGGCGCTACGAAGGTGGCGTTGTTCAGCGGTGCATTCAAGCTCACTGTCGGCGCCAGGTTACTCACTTGTTTGTACCAGCTCATCACCTCCTGATCCGACAATGCTCGAGCCCAAAGCACGAGTTCATCTAAAGCGCCATGGTGCGGGGTGTTTTCATTCAGGTCGACATACGACCCGATTCCAAACCAATCACTGTCGTAAAGCGCATAGGTAATGTCGCCTTGCTGGGCTGTCGTCGATGCATGCAGCTCGCCATCGACAAACAGTTTCATCACCTGGCCATTGTACGTGGCCGTGAGGTAATACCATTGTCCAAAATTGAAATCCGCTACATCTTCCAGGTAAGTCATGGCATTCGTTGATTCAGATACCAAGGCAAAGGAAAACCGTTGATTTCTGGTACCCAACACCCAACCTCTTTCATAAGAGCCATTGTCCTGTAAGCACCCGATAAAACCGCCCCAGGTATCGGTGCTGTTCATTTTTACCCAGCCGCTCACCGTCATTTGAACTTTGGGGAGCCCTTCGCTTGCGAGCGCGCCAGTTCTGACTGGAATTCCGGTTGTGTTATCGAAAACGGCAACGGTGCCGCGCACAGGATGGTCAGGCACAAAAAGCACACCTGCCGGCGGCACTACACCGTCGAAGCCATGTCCGGTGGTATCATGGGCATTTCCGTTGAACCGCCACCAGGCGATCGGGTCGTAAGGCAATGGTTCTCTGCCGTTGCTTGCCTCAAACGGCAGTGAGTCGCTCCATGCGCTCCATTCCAGGTTGCGATCCCGATAACGCACCCTGATCCAGTTTTTTCCTTTATACACCTGGGTGGAATCGAGGGTGACTTCAAACATATTCACACCCGCCATCTGGTCGATGGGGGAAAAATAAGCCGGACTGACGATCTGATAATAATTTTCGAAGTCGCGCTTAAGGCTGAAAATCTTGTCGGTTTCAAAATCGCCGGATGCACCTGCGACTTCAAATTCTGTGGAATTGGCAAGTTCGCCGGCTGGAGATACAAATGGAGAGCCGCTAAAGGTGTAGGGCAAATTCACCAACGTATCCATTGGAGCAACCATAGTCGGTTTCATTGGCGCCAACTTGCCAAAATACCGGTGAAATGTATCAATTGGGATATTATTGAGCAAGTACTCCTCATTACCGATGGAGTATGTTTCCACATCCATGGTTCCCGCCTCCAAATCGAGGTCCATGATCTGATACGTCCAAACGTCGAAGGATCTTTGCACATCCGGATAGTCCAGCTCCTGGTTTTCATTCCAGTTTTGAATTAAACCGCCACCGCCGGAAATCATTTCCCAAACCGCTGAGTCGCGGCTGCTTCCGCGTGCGTACATGTGCGAGTGCCCGGAAGTGTACATGGCTGTTTTTTCAGAGGTACGCAGCACGGGCATAATCTGGTCACGAATGTAAGCCGAACCGTCGGATACCCAGTTTTCACACCGCAATGGATGGTGCGCGGTACCGAAGATAAAACGGATGTCAGGATCGGCATTAGCTGCTTCCACCACTTGTTGCAACCAATTGGTTTGGGTTGCCCACCATTCGTTGGAATTCAACATGCAGAACAAGGCGCCGCCAACCCTGAACGCATAATAATGCTCTGCGTTACCACCTGTTATGTCGTTGTAAATCAAGTCAATATCGTCATATTCGAAGTGGGGAAAGAAGTAAGACAAATCGCTGTTTTGATAATACTCGTGGTTACCCACCACTGTCATAGTCGGGATATTTCCGGAGAGTACCGACAATGGATCGAAGTGCATGGAGCTGTATTGAGCCAGTACCCCGGCGTCAACATTATCACCTTGCTTGAGGATTAAATGCAGATGGTCTTCCAGGTTGGTACCGTATTTTTCCTGAAGTTTTTGTTTGGCCGCCAGAAATGTTCTTGTCGCGGTTGTCGGATGTTGAGTATCGCCCACAATCAGCACCCGGACATGACCTCCCGGCGTACCGGGCGCCTGGTAGGTTCTGAAGCGATACACCGCCGATTCCTGGCTGCCTGTAATCACTTTGTAATAATATGCCGTATTTGGTTGTAAATCCTCAATTTTGGCTTTATGCCACAAGTAATTGGTTGCAAACGTGTGATAAGAACCAACTATTGAATGTGTGAGTTGATCCGGCGAATCGCCCCAAAGCAGCAAGGAAGTGGTGTCTGAAGTTGTTTTCCATCCTACCCACACAGAATGATCGGTTGCCGATTGCAGGTAAGGGCGCAAAGTTTGTCCGGAGAGAAAAAACGTCGAAAGCAGCAGGTAAAAAATGATGGTAAAAACTTTCATAAACGACATACAGGAATGATACCAAAGATGGGCGAAGGTATCATTTTCATCCTAAAAAATAGACCCCGCAAGCGTTGCGCCGCGGGGTCGCTTTCTCCGATTAACCAAATCAAACTTTCGTATTCTTAATGTGCAAGTGCACTTTTTTTTCAATATTGTTGCCCTAAAGGGCGTGGTACATGACGGCCTGAAGGCCGTGGTACCTGGTTAATTGCCAGATTTAATGCGTGAATTCACATCTTCTGTTCCGGTTTTTCGTTGACGCGAACCTTTCACGTTTTTATTTCCGAAATTGTACCTGAAATTCAATTTTGCCGTCTGGCTTTCCCAGGTGCCGCTTCCGCGCATGTACAAACCAGGCGTAAAATCATTGATACTTCGCCATCCTGCCGTACCAAGAATATCGCCAATATTCAGGCTTACAGTTCCTTTTCCGTCAAAAACCTGCTTTCTGACACCAAAATCCATGGCTCCCATGGCTTTTGAACGGAATGTGGCCTGCCAGATCGTGGGCGAATTGAACCAACCGGAAAGTTGGAACGACCAGCCCTTCGGAAGGCGGAACGTATGTTCGCTGTATATATTCAGCGATTTAAAATCAACCTGATACGCATACCCCGGACGGAAATTGGCTTCAATCGAACTCATCACGCCTGTCACATTGATGAATCCTTCCCACCATTTTGCAATCGGAATCGGGCAGCTGATATTGATGGAATAATTGTCCTGACTGGCAATATTTCCTTGTTTAAGAAATGAAACACCGTAGGCTGCCGTATCGATGTACTCTGCAAAAACATCATTGGTATGGCTGTATCCCAGCGTTGTATTCAGAAAACCCATAAATGTGTGGGTCAATTCCAACGCGTTGGTGAATTGAGGGCGCAGGAACGGATTACCTTTTTTGAAAGTCAATTCATCCAGACGATCTTCAAAAGGGTTCAAATCACGGTAGCTTGGACGGTCGATCCGGCGGCTGTAAGTGAGATTGAACTGGTTATATTCATTCAAAGAATAGGTAACGGCGCCACTTGGAAAAAAGCTGAGGTATTGATCGCTTGGCATTTCATCTTTACCTGGCTGAAGGCTGGTGAGTTCACCTTTCCAATCG
>JAEUUR010000357.1 GCA_016787465.1 Saprospiraceae bacterium
TCACCGAGCTCGTGGCTGAGACAGTGCCCAGATCGTTACACCATTCGTGCAGGTCGGAACTTACCCGACAAGGAATTTCGCTACCTTAGGACCGTTATAGTTACGGCCGCCGTTTACCGGGGCTTCAGTCAAGACCTTCGGGTTGCCCCTAAGCCCCTCCCTTAACCTTCCGGCACCGGGCAGGTGTCAGGCCATATACATCATCTTCCGATTTCGCATAGCCATGTGTTTTTGATAAACAGTCGCCTGGGCCTCTTCACTGCGGCCCCTCGCGGGGCGTCTCTTCTCCCGAAGTTACGAGACCATTTTGCCTAGTTCCTTAGCCACGAATCACTCGAGCGCCTTAGGATGCTCTCCTCGACCACCTGTGTCGGTTTACGGTACGGGCACCTTATACCTGATGCTTCTGCAGATTTTCCTGGAAGTACCTTCTGTGCTCTATCACCTCGCCCCGAAGGGCTCGGCGTACTATTACCTTGCGGCTTTAACCTCGTATTCCGTCTCGAGGCGGCACATCCAATCCTTCGTCCCTGCTTCGCAGTATAAGCTGGTATGGGAATCTTTACCCATTTGCCATCGGCTTCGCCTCACGGCTTATCCTTAGGACCCGACTCACCCTGATCCGATGAACGTAGATCAGGAACCCTTGGTCTTTCGGCGATGACGTTTTCCACGCCATTTATCGTTACTTATGCCTACATTTGCTTTTCTGCTATGTCCACGGTCCTTCGCAACACCGCTTCAACCACGCAGAATGCTCCCCTACCACTCTCTTACGAGAATCCAAAGTTTCGGTGAATAGCTTGATGCCCGTTTATTTTCCGCGCAGGAACGCTCGACCAGTGAGCTGTTACGCACTCTTTGAATGAATTGCTGCTTCCAAGCAAACATCCTGGCTGTCACTGCATTCCCACCTCGTTTATGCAACTTAGCTATCTCTTAGGGACCTTAACTGTTGGTCTGGGTTGTTCCCCTCTCGCCCTGTGACCTTCGCACCCCAGGGCTCACTGCTGCTGCTATGTATTGGCATTCAGAGTTTGTTAAGGGTTGGTAGGCGGTGAAGCCCCCTAGCCTTCTCAGTAGCTTTACCTCCAACACATACTTCACAACGCTGCACCTAAATGCATTTCGGGGAGTACGAGCTATCTCCGAGTTTGATTGGCCTTTCACCCCTATCCACAGGTCATCCGAAAACTTTTCAACGTTTACCAGTTCGGTCCTCCATTCCGAGACTATCGGAACTTCAACCTGCCCATGGATAGATCACTCGGTTTCGCGTCTACCCCGCCTGACTATCGCCCTGTTAAGACTCGCTTTCGCTATGCTTCCGTACCTTAAGTACTTAGGCTGCCAGACAGGTGTAACTCGTAGGCTCATTATGCAAAAGGCACGCCGTCACTCACCCGATTACTCAGGCTTGCTCCGACCGCTTGTAAGCGTGCGGTTTCAGGGTCTTTTCACTCCCTTGCTCAGGGTTCTTTTCACCTTTCCCTTACGGTACTGGTTCGCTATCGGTCTCTCGGTAGTATTTAGGCTTAGCGGATGGTGCCGCCAGATTCAGACAGGGTTTCTCCAGCCCCGCCCTACTCAGGATACTGCTAGGTATATACTTCCTTTCACTTACAGGACTATCACCTCCTTCGGTGTGTCTTTCCAAACACTTCAGCTAAAAAGTATATGTCCACAGCGCAGTCCTACAACCCCAGTGAGCACGCTCACTGGTTTGGCCTATTCCGCTTTCGCTCGCCACTACTTACGGAATCACTTTTGTTTTCTCTTCCTCTCCCTACTTAGATGTTTCAGTTCAGGAGGTTCACGACTTTGTCTTCCCGACTTCATCAGGATGGGTTGCCCCATTCGGACACTCACGGATCTAAGCTCGTTTGCAACTCCCCGTGACTTTTCGCAGCTTACCACGTCCTTCGTCGTCTCCGAGAGCCAAGGCATCCCCCGCACGCTCTTATTCGCTTCCTATTCTTGGCTTTTTCAAACCTTTTTCCTCTATCTCTCTTTCTGCTAACTTGCTTCCTCTATCCTTTTTCCTCTTCCAGTATGTCAATGAACTCTTTATATGAAAATCCTCCTTCGAGGCTTTATATAAGTCTAATCTGTTTGTTTTGGGGCGGCAAAGGTAAAACCAGTTTCGGCGCTTAACCAAGCCTTTTTTAAAATTTTTTTATTTTTTTTTCTCAATGGTTCCCGACACTTCGATTCTGCCCGATAAAAACGGTTTGAAGCGACAAAAAACGGTCATTATTTACCGCGTCAGGTTGAAATTGCAGGTAAGGATCAATCCTGAATTAAATTGAAAAACATTTCTACCCTGCTCTTCACCCGGCAAGGTAATCTCCCTGCCTAATTGAAGGATCTGACTGATGTACCCTGCCTCTATTCTCAGGGTTGGGTTTAACCGATACCCAAACAATACTCCAATACGGTTTTGATCAAAAATATTTTCGTTGATATTTTTGCCAAACCCAATCAGCAATTCATCATAAAGTGCCGCATAACATTCACGGTCGTTTAGCGTACTCCCCTGCAAAGGAATTTGCAATCGCAATAAATAGCGCAAACGGTTCACAAACACATAGTCATCCTCTTGCTCTTTTTCCGGAACACTGTACCTGCCCAACCACCTTTGTTCCAGCATCAACCGATGCGTAAAATCCACTCGATCGATTTTATCAGTCAGCGTAGCGGCCTGAAACATGCGGTGTTCCGTAAAATCGCGGCCCAAAGTATTGATCGGATAATCGCCGTATGGATAGGTTTCAACCCATGCGTAGCCGAAGCGCAAATTAACCCGGTTGTGAATCTGACGACTGATTCCTACCCGAACCAAACTTTGTTGCCAGTTTTTGACCCACTCGGCGCGGCGCCATTGATATTCTGCATGTGCGTTCCACTTATTTTTCAATTGAAAGTTAAACATGCCGACCACCCACACAATTTGATTGGGATCGTGGATACGGGTGTTTTGCGCCTTTGCATGTGAAAGTGTCAAAAACAACACACCCCAAATTAAGAATCTAAATCTAGCCATCATACTTTCCAATGAAAGGCAGTAAACGCGGAAATTCAAGGGATGTTCACAGCTATGCCGTCCCCTCCTGAATGAGTTCAAAATATTCCCTGCTTTCTGCAAACAAAAACGCTTCCGCAAAACGCATCCTCTTTTTAGCATACATCAACGCTCGATAGGTGTTTAATCCGACCATCGCTTCAGCGTAGTGCATGGCTTCGAGCTGACTCTGATGTGCTTTCATTGCTGTTATTTTTTGATCCATTACACCTGAAACATCCACCAGCCGGTTGGGAATGATGGGCGTCCAGATTTCATACGCTGAAATCAAAACCGGCGAAGTCAGCGCAGCATTCAACAACAAATTGGTTTGAAAATGATCAGAATGGTTATCCACGAAGGATGGCAGGTAAATCAGGTTCGGCCGGGTTTCAGCAATAACCGCTTTCAGGGATTGTATCGCCGCATCCGTCACTTCGAGGTTGCCGTCGGGTTGCTGAAGAAAATACAAGGCCGACTCCGGTACGCCGATGATTGAACTTGCCTGAACAGCTTCGGCTTTCCTGATCGCAACCGTTTCTTTCAAACCTTTTCCCGTAATGCCCAAACTACCGTCCGTGACATAGGCTATAAACACTTGATGGCCCAGATTGATATGCCTGATCAAAGCGCCTCCGCAGCCAAATACATCATCGTCGGGATGTGGCGACAACACCAGAATCCGAGGGCCTTCGAGAAACTCCACATGGTGCAAACGGGCGTACTTTTTGTAAACTGCTTCTTTTAGACGCAAATATTTACTGAGTAATTGCTGGTGAATCATGTTGAAGGAATCGCTTGCACGAGGGTTGAAACAGGTATTTCTTGTCTGGATTGTATGATTTGCCGGTACAGCCGGATGAGCGATTGTATTGAAACGCCGACGTCAAATTCTCGCGCCACCTGAACCCTGGCTTGATGCCTTAAATTTTGCCGGAGCAATGGATCCGCCAATAAATGTCTGATCGCCTGGGCCAGTTCAAATGCATGGCCCGGCTTCACCGTCCAGCCTGTCGCCTGATGCCGACACCATTCCCGAATACCGGCCAAGTCGCTGGCAATCACCGGCAAACCGCTGGCCTGTGCCTCCAAACCCACCAGCCCCAGCATTTCGTCTTCTATGGAGGGCATTATAAGCAAGGTGGCCTGTTCGAAGTATTGCCGCACTTCATGGTGTTGTTTGCCGCCTGCCAACACCACTTGTTTATGGAGCCCTGCATGCGCTAAAAAACTGCGAATTTGGCGTTCCAGACTTCCCTGACCGATGATGATAAGTTGAAGGCCGGGGTCATGTTTAATTAAAATTCGCATGGCTTCCAACAGCACCCAAATCCCTTTTTGCTTCTCCAACCGACCCACATACAAGAGTTTTTTACCCGTGCCTTCATAATTTTCATTGAAGGTCCATTTTTCAGGATGCACAAAATGAGGGATGTAATGAATGTCGGACACCCCGTGCTTTTTGAGTTTTGAATAGTAATGGCAGGAAGGAACAATGTGTACCTGAGCGCAAATTCGAAACGGGAAAAGCCGCTTTTTGAGGTGGTTGCGGCCGTTAATAGCAAAAGGAATGGTGTAATAATCGTGTACGGTTGCGATGGTCGGCAGGTTCACTTTTTGCAATGCTTTTTTGATGCCTGCCGCGTAAAGCAGGTTTTTGTTGAGATGAATCAGGTCAGGTTTGAATTGGCGCACTGCCTGACAAAATTGCTCAACAATTGGCCCGTGAGCTACTTTAGAGAACCATGTATGTTGGTTTTGGTCGGGTTCAAAGGAGAGTTTTTGCACCTCCACACCATTTTTAACCAGAAAATAGGCCGTATCGTGCCAGTAGGTTTCTGCACCTCCAAATTCCAGTTGCGGGTCATTATAAAAGAGGATTTTCATCGTTTTGGCGTTTTGATTTTTCGGCTGAACGAATGTGGTGCTTCAAGGAATTTTAATATCATCCAACCTCCATAAACACAACGTTTTATCGGAAAAAACGCTGTCCTCGAGCAAGCGGTTGTCGATCATTGTTTTGACGGGATTGGGGAAACAGAAGGGCGCTTTTTGCATATTGAGGGTGCGCCAAAGGCCGTCTTTGATATCGTAATTGAACCGATTCTCCACAAATGAGGTACAAAGCAGCCAGGTGCTTCCGCTTTTTTTCAGGTTCAAAATGGCCTGTCGGATGTGTTCAAATGATAAATGCACCAGGCAATCGCGGCACAGCACCAGGTCGACCCGCGGCAAATCGGAATGTGTCAAATCCAGGCATTCAAAATGAATGTTGGGAGCGGCATATCGCCTGTTGTTGTCATCGACCATCGTTTGCACGATGTCGGCTCCGGTGTACTGCACAGCGGAGAGATCCATTTCTTTCATCCAGACAAAATCACCGCAGGGAATATCCAGCACGGAGCGGATGTTCAGGTTGGTGAAAAGTTGTTGCAGTTCCGTTCTCAGCTCGCTGGTAGCCGCAACTCCGGAGGTTGCGCCGCAGATGCTGTCGGACCCTTTCCAATAATTGGTTTGAATGATTTCATCGAAAATACCCGGCAAGCGCTCACTCTTGAATCCGTTGGTGGCAAACAGATTTTTCAGGAACCGGTAGTAGTTCAGATAACCGATGGGTAATTGGCGTTTGATAAATTCCAGCATAGCAGACTATTGCCTGCGAATATATCCGGTTTCAAAAAAGGCAAGGGAATTCGCTGAAGGATTTGCTGGTTTGAGCATATTTTTAGCGGTTGTGTGTGAAGAACTGTAAAATAGACCAGGAGAAAATGAATCCCTTTCTTCTGAAATATTCCCCTAGTCGCCTTTTGACAAATTTTTTTTTGCCAAAACACTTGACAAAAATTAATTTGTCACATACCTTTGCTAAAATATTTTTTGTCAACTATCATTTCTATGAAAAACATTGTCGGGCAGACCCCACGCGGCGACGATTTCTACCCCAGAAACGCCGTGATTGATCGAATCTACCGCCGTTTGGATAGCGGCAATCATTTATACCTTTCCGCGCCAAGGCGTTCAGGCAAAACCTCCATCATGCGCGCGATGGAAGACAACCCTCGCGAAGGATACATTTTCACCTATTTAAACGTAGAGGATTCCACTAATTCAGAAGATTACTTTCGCCTTTTAGCAGAAGAGCTTGAAAAAAGCGCTGCATCGGGTAAGTTGGCCAGGCTCGGAGAAAAAGCAAAGGGCGTTTTTGAATCTTTTCTCGAACGTATAAAAAAGGTGAAACTGGCCGGATTTGAAATGGAGGTTGACGCCAAGCAAGCCAAACCCACTTATGCCGAAGCATTTGAAGGTTTGCTCAAAGACCTGGATAAAGAAAAAGCAACCATTGTCATTATGGTGGATGAATTCCCGGTAGCCTTAGAAAACATCGCAAAAACACATGGCAATGCAGCAGCCGTTCAATTTTTGCACGCCAACCGCGGCATGCGGCAACGAGCAGGCTCCGGCATCCGGTTCATGTACACCGGATCTATTGGTCTGCCCAATGTGGCTCGAAAACTCGACCCCGCACCAACTATTAACGACTTGAACATCGTGGAAATACCACCGCTCAGCATCGACGAAGGGTTGGATATGAGCAAACGTATCTTTAGTTCGTATGTAGTGGAAGTACCCGAAGAGGTGCTGCTTTATATGCTTGGTGAAATTCAATGGCTAATGCCCTTTTTCATTCAACTGGTGGTTCAATTGTTAATCGATGAATCGGAAAACGAACAAAAGCCCATTGATAAGGCATTGGTCGACAAGGTGTTGTTAAAAGCAGCCAACCACCGGAACAACGTGTATTTTGCCAGTTACCTCGACCGGTTATCCAAAACCCTGCCGGCCGATCAGTGTGAAACGGCAAAAGCAATTTTAAGCCATATCGCAACTCATGGGTTGGCGACTCGAAATGTCTTTCAGCAAGACAATGCACAGTCGGTGCTCGAAACCCTGGAATACGACGGCTATATTCACGAACACGAAGGCAACTTCAGGTTTAACTCGCCCATCCTTCGGATGTGGTGGAAGAAAAACGCTTAAAACAGACTTGTACGATGATACAGCAGGAACCAACGCGCGTGGCCTCCATTTATAACCCGCACACCCAAAGTAAAAGTCAATTGATGGAGGGCTTCGTCGTGCGTCATAACACCTTCAACGCCCTATACAAAGCCATCCGGGAGGCTAAGATGGAAACACCGGAACAGCATTATCTTATATTGGGGCGTAGGGGCATGGGAAAAACCACCCTGCTTCTGCGCCTTGCTTATGAAATAGAAAATGACGCTGCATTGAATACATGGTTATTGCCGCTTGTATTTAACGAGGAAGAATATGGCATCCGTCGTCTGTTCAAGTTTTGGGAACGGGTAATGGATTTGCTCGAACAACGATGCCCAGAAATTCGATTCGACCCGGCGGAGCTTAAACGCCTTTCCCAGCAATACGACGACGACGACCAATACGAAAGAGCGCTTTTTGATTGGCTTTCCGCCGAACTGGAGCGCGCCAAGAAAAAAGTCATTCTGTTCATCGATAATTTCGGTGATATCGCCAACAAACTCAACGACCAAGAGGCGCATCGGTTGCGCAAGATCCTGCAAACCAACCCCAACATCCGGATCATCGCCGCATCTTCTATCGTGATCGATGCAATTTACAAATACGACCACCCTTTTTACGAGTTTTTTAAGGTGGTGGAACTTAAAGGCCTAGATAGTAAAGAAGCGCGCGACCTGTTGCTGCGTCTTTCAGAACATTATAAAAAAGAAACCGTAGCCCGGATCGTTGAGGAAAACCCAGGCAGGGTGGAAGCTCTGCGCCGAATCACCGGTGGCGTGACCCGCACCATGGTGCTGCTGTTCGAAATTTTTGCCGACGACGACGATGGCAACGCGTTTAAAGACCTGGAAGTGGTGCTCGATCGCACGACACCGCTTTACAAACACCGGATGGACGACCTCAGCCATCAGCAACAAGCCATCGTAGAAGCCATTGCACACCATTGGGATGCACTCAGTGTGAAGGATATTGCCGAACAAACCCGCCTCGACAGCAAAACCATCTCCGCCCAATTGCAACTGCTGGAAAAAAACGGCATCATCGACAAAAAAGCAACGCGCACCAAAAACCACCTCTACCTCATCTCCGAACGGTTTTTCAACATCTGGTACCTCATGCGCAACGGCCGCCGCTCCGACGAACGGCGGGTGCTTTGGCTCGTGCGTTTTTTTGAAGACTGGTGCGACGGCGATATGATGAAAGCCCGTGCCGCAGCGCACCGAAGCGCTCTGCAAGGCAGTGATTTCGACCCGGAAGCGGCTTATTTTTATACCCTTGCGCTCAGCCAAACCGCACAACTCAATGCCCAAGATCGCCATGAGTTACTGCGTGATACGAGATCGTATTTAATGGAAACTTCGCCGGAATATGGAAATCGATTGGGTACCTCTGAGTTAGATGAAGCTTACGAAGCGCTGGAATTGTGGTTTGACGGGCGGAAAGAAGAAGCGTTGGAGAAGTTGGAGCCGCTTTGTGGAAGGTTGTTTGATAAAGAAAAACAAGATGAGATTGAAAAAGGGGTGAAAGAGCAAGGGAGGTTGGTTTTTTGGGAAAAAGAAATGCCTAATGTTGCACTAAAGATAGGCGGTGACTTTTATTTATTGGACACTCCAGAATATGATAAGGCTGAACAATGTTGGCTTGAAGCAGCAAAACAGGAGCATGTTCGTGCCATGTTCAACCTCGGTGTTTTATTTCAAATCAATAAAATTGATTTGAAAAATGCAATGATATGGTATGAAAAGGCCGCTGGTTTTGGTCATTCAAATGCCATGTTTAATATAGGGACTATTTGGCAAAATGCAATGGAGAACCGAAATAAAGCAATGGAATGGTATGAAAAAGCAGCTGCTTTTGGTCATTCAAAGGCCATGTATAATATTGGGACTCTTTGGCAAACTGAATTAGATAACTTAAATAATGCATTGGAATGGTATGAAAAGGCCGCTAATTTAGGAAATATCAAAGCGATGAATGTATTAGCATGGATCGCTTTTCAACAAAAAAAGGACAAGTTAGAAACGGTCAACTGGTGTGAAAAAATCATGAAATCATCAGAGGCGAGAATTGACTCCTTACACACCGCCGCCTGCGTTTTCGCCTGGGACAACCAGCTCGAAAAAAGCAAAGAGTTAGCCCAATCCTTTTTGCGAGACAAAGATTTATTGGAACGAGTGGCAGAGGACATTGCCACTTACTTCATCCTCATGCTTGCCAAAGGTCAGGCGCAATGGCTTTACGACTATTTTACCGGAACGGAGGGCGAATCGGCACAATTGAAAGACCGCTTCAAACCCATCTGGTATGCAATCCTCAAAAAACTGGATCATCCTGATTTCCTGCGCATGGGCGACGAGCTCACCCAAACCGTAGATGAAATCCTGGCCAAAGCGCAGCAGTTTGAAAAAGATTACGCCTAACCCCCCCTTGGCGCCTTTGCGAGACTACAACACCGAAAACTCCTTAAAATCCAACTGTTCCGGATAATCGGTGGTAAAATGCAAGCCCCGGCTCTCGCGCCGGTGCGCGGCCGAGCGCGTGATCAGGTAGGCAATCGTGATCAGGTTGCGCAGTTCCATTAACTGCGGCGATATGGAAGTGGTTTGGTACAACTCTTCGGTTTCCTGATACAACAGATACAGGCGGTCGAGCGCGCGTTTCAGACGCTGGTTGGAGCGCACGATACCCACGTAGTACGACATGACCTCTTTTAACTCTTTCATACTCTGGGTAATCAACACCATTTCTTTGGGCTCCATGGTGCCTTCGGCGTTCCAATCGGGCACATTGTTTTGAAGCTGCCAGTCATTTATTTTCTCCGGAATCTCTTGGGCGATCCGGTGCGCAAACACCAGCGCTTCGAGCAGCGAGTTGGAGGCCAGGCGGTTGGCGCCGTGCAAACCGGTGCTGCTACATTCGCCGGCAGCGTATAGGCGTTGAATGCTGCTTCTGCCCATGGCATCCACCATGATGCCACCGCACATGTAATGGCAGGCCGGCACCACCGGTATCATGTCTTTAGCCGGGTTCACCCCGATTTTCAGGCATTTGGCGTGAATGGTCGGGAAGTGTTCGATGAAGTCTTTTTCTCCGATATGCCGGCAATCGAGGTACATGCAATCGGTACCGCGTTTTTTCATTTCGGAGTCGATGGCGCGGGCAACAATATCGCGCGGGGCCAGCGACAAACGCTCGTCGTAATGTTGCATGAACTCTTCGCCTTCGGCGCTTTTCAAGATACCGCCGTGCCCGCGCACGGCTTCCGACACCAGAAAACTGGGGTTTTCACCCGCCGGATTGTACAGGGAGGTCGGATGGAATTGCATGAATTCCATGTTTTCCACGCGGCCTTTGGCGCGGTAGGTCATGGCTACGCCGTCGCCGGTGGCGATAACGGGGTTGGTAGTGGCTTTGTACACCTGTCCGCCGCCGCCGGTGCAGCACACCGTCACCCGGCTCAGAATGGTATCGATGGCGTTGTTTTTTTTGTTGAGGGCGTAACAGCCGTAGCATTCGATACCCGGCGTAACGCGGATGACCATGCGGCCCAGATGGTGCTGGGTGATAAAATCCAAGGCGAAATAGTGCTCCAACACCTGAATGTTGGGGTGTTTTTTCGCTTCTTCCATCAAGGTGCGCTGAATTTCCCAGCCGGTCAGGTCTTTAAAATGCAGGATACGGTGTTCGGAATGGCCGCCTTCGCGCGCCAAATCGTAGGCATCCTGGTTTTTCTCTTTGTCGAAATGCGCCCCCCAGCCGATCAGTTCCCGTACGCGTTCCGGCCCTTCTTCCACCACAATCCGAACGACGTCTTCCTTGCACAATCCGTCGCCTGCATCCAGGGTGTCGGCAATGTGTTTTTCGAAATTGTCTTTGTCCAGATCCCACACGGCCGCCACACCTCCTTGCGCATACCGGGTGTTGCTTTCCCCTTCGTCGGTTTTGGTAAGCACCATGATTTTATGGTCGGGAAGTTTCCTGGCCGTTTTGATAGCAAGGGTAAGACCGGCAACGCCGGAACCGAGAATGAGGACGTCGGTGGTGAGTTTGGACATGTGAATGATTTGAATCAGGTAGCACGTGGCTTTAGCCCGTCGGTTACAGGCGCTTCAGCGCCGTATGTTTGTTTTGTTTCAGGACTGGTCAAATGCAAGGCATCCCTTACACGAAACAAAGGAACAACATCTTATTTAAATGCAGATTGAAACAATGGCAAATAAAGCCGCGTGATGCCTTAATTTGTACGGCGCTGAAGCGCCTGTAACCCGACGGGCTAAAGCCGCGTGTTACCTGAATTTTGACGGCGCTGAAGCGCCTGTAACCCGACGGGCTAAAGCCACGTGTTACCTGAATTTTGACGGCGCTGAAGCACCTTTAACCGACGGGCTAAAGCCACGTGCTACCATTCACATCTCCATCGTCACGTTTTTCGTTTCGCTAAAAAACCGCATGGCTTCCCAGCCGCCTTCGCGGCCAACACCAGAGTTTTTGACGCCGCCGAAGGGCGTGCGGAGGTCGCGAAGCATCCAGGTATTTACCCAAATGATGCCGGCTTGCAACTGCGTGGTGAGGTAATGGGTGCGGCGCAGGTTGTTGGTCCAGATTGTGGCGCTGAGGCCGTACGGACTTGCATTGGCGTTTGCCTGCGCTTCTTCGTCGGTGTCGAAGGGTTGTATGGTAACCACCGGTCCGAAAATTTCTTCCTGGTTGGTGCGGCAATGGGTGGGCAGTCCTTCGATGACGGTGGGCGCGATAAACCAGCCGCCGGCCAGATCGCCGGGCAGACTGAGCGCATGGCCGCCGCACAGCACCGTACCGCCTTCCTGTTTGGCCAGTTCGATGTAGCTGAGCACCTTGTCGAAGTGCATTTTCGATACCACGGCGCCCAGGCGGTTTGCCGGATCGGCCGGGTTGCCGACTTTAATTTGTTTTACCTGTTCGACGAAATCGTGTTTGAAGCGGTCGTACAAACTGCGTTCTACATAAATCCGGGAGCCGCACAGACAAATCTGCCCCTGGTTGTTGAACGAGGAGCGAACTGTCGTTTCGAGCATGGTGTCGTAGTCGCAATCGGCGAAGATGAGGTTGGGGTTTTTTCCGCCTAGTTCAAGGCTCAATTTTTTGAACATGGGCGCTGCCACGCGCGCGATGTCTGCGCCTGCGCGCGTGCTGCCTGTGAACGAAATCGCCTTGATTTCAGGGTGTGCTACGATAGCTGCGCCGACGCCTGGGCCGGTACCGTGCAGGATGTTCAACACGCCCGGCGGCAAACCGGCGGCGTTGCAAATTTCTCCCAGCAGGTGTGCAGTAAGGGGCGTTACTTCCGAAGGTTTACCAATCACACAGTTGCCGGCGGCGAGGGCCGGGGCAATTTTCCAGGTGAACAGGTACAGCGGTAAATTCCAGGGGGAAATACAACCCACAATTCCCAGGGGCTGGCGTATGGTGTAACTCAGTACGCCCGGCTGGTGGTGGCTTTCGGAAGCGAAATGCAACAATGCCGTAGCAAAGAACTTGAAATTGAGCGCGGCGCGGGGAATATCGATGGTGCGGGCGGTGGTCAGGGTTTTGCCGCTGTCGGCGCTTTCGGCTTCCGCCAGCTGATCGAGGTTTTGCAGGATGCCTTCTGAAACAGCGCGCAGGATGTCGTGCCGTTTTTCCAAAGACAAAGCGGCCCAGGCCGGAAAGGCGGACTGGGCCGCTTGAACGGCCAACGCTACATCTTCCGTGGTTGAATCCGGAATACGGCCGGAAACCTGACCTGTCGCAGGGTGGTAGTTATCGAAATAACGGTTTTCATGAGGAGGCAGGTATTGGCCGTTGATGAAGTTGGCAATTTGCATGTTGAAAACAGATCGATTTTTCGATTGTTCCGATTATTCGATTTTTCGATTGAGTATGTGGACAGAATTAGTTTTGGGAAAAATGTTCAGGTTCTGCAGATACCTCATTTTGCCAGAATACAGTTTCTCTAATTTAATTCTGTCCACATACTCATTCGAATCAATCGAACCAATCATTTTATTTGTTTATAAACGCTGCATCCAGTGTTGGGCCGTCGAAATCGCCAATAGGTTGTCCGTTCACGTGGTTGTACACTGCTGCCACGAATACCGTTTGCGCCGTGGAAAAAAAGATGGCAGCGACCAGAAAGAGCAACATTCCGACCACGATGCCGAGGATCACATTGACGCTTGCCAGCAGGTAACCGATTAACAGGGCAGCCAGGATACAGAGGAAATTCAACACGCCGAAGCTGACATTGGCGGCCAGGGATTCGCCCCACTTTTCGCGCATCATGCGGCCGGAAGCTTTGACGGAATCGATCACGCCTTTGTCTTCAAACACGAGGATCGGCACCACAAAAAAGGTAAGGATCGACCAACCTATGCCGATGATTTTGGACACGATTTCACCCACCTTCCCGGTTTCCTGAAGCATGCGCAGCAGCGTACCGACCGTAGCGGCCAGTATGGCCCATCCGAAGATTTTGCCCAGGCGTGCATTGGCGAACGACAAACCATCAGAAAGGTTGGTTTCTTCACCGTTCAGCGCTTTGGATGCGCAGAAAATCAGGGCTGAGTTGAAATAAACGATGATGAAATAGTTGATCAGGTAATACCCGAAGAGGGCCACAATACCCAATATGTTGCCGGTACCTTCGTCGTTCAGCATCGCTTCGATTTCATCGCCCCAGAGGAAAAACGATCCGCCGGCAAAGGTGGCCAGTACGAATATGAGGGAGATAACTGAAAAAATGGGAAACAGCATCAACGACCGGTTTTTGTTGATGGTTTCGAAACTGACTTTGGCAAGGTCCCAGCCGCTGCTGAGTTTGGAGAAAAAGCTCATTTTGGTTGTTTTCGTGAAGGAATTGGTTTCAATGTTTTCGGGTTAAAATTACAGTTTTTTTGAAAATGACTCGTGATGAATGTTCCCACGGTTTTCTCACCCCTCCGAACGGGCAGGTTTCCCCGCAGAATCCGCAGAATGTTGCGCAGAATTCGCAGAAATTTTTGAGGGCAGATTAATGATCGTCTACTTGGCTGAAATCCCCCCGGCAACCCTTTGGGCCAATTCAAGGGTGGAATTTTTTTCTTATTGATTAATTGGGAATACTCCTTAATCCCAATGTCGGTGACTGAAGCCCTGAAAGGGCGAAATCTACCAAAGCAGGGTGAAGCCCTGCTGGAAAGACCGGCGTAACAGAAAAGCCCTGAAGGGGCGGAATATGGAAGCGACGGGTGTCGACTAAGTTAAGACAAGCATGTTGATTTTCCTTGAGTCACCGACATTACCCCAAATCCCTTTAATCCACTTCCACGAAATCCCAAAATCCGCCCAATCCGCGATTTAATGCCCGTCGCCCAGAATGAACTCATCGGCATCCGAGACGTTGCCTTTGAAGATGTTTTTCATGTCGTAGCGGTCGTTGGGGTTGTATTCTTTGTCGCCGATGCGGATTTTTTTGACGCGAGTGATATCCGACTCCACCACGTTTTTTTGGCGGACGCCGGCTTGCTGGAGTTTGGCAACGCGCTGGGCCAGTTCCTGGAAGAACTGTTCATCTTGCGCCAGTGCGAGTAGTTTTTTGCCGGCTTGTTCCTGCACTTCCGGTGCATCGGGATTTTCGGCTACTTCAGGTACGTCTTCAAGAAAAAGCGGCCGAATCCATTGCCAGAAACCGTCGAGTAACTCGTTTTTGGCTTTTTCTGCGGTTTTGCTTTGGGCCGCGCCTTGAAACAGAAAGCCCAACGCTGCGGAAAGTATGGTGATTGGATCCATGTTAAGTGATGTGTTTTTTTATGTTTTCGTAATTATATTTTACCCTAACAATATAAGGATGACCTTCGGGAAGGGCTTGTTCAAAAATAGCCCGGCTTTTGGAAATAAGGATAAACGCATCTTGAAATTCACCAAGATCTTTCATCACCAAAGCCAAATTCGAATAATCAAGCGCGATCTTGGGATGCATGGGGCCAAAATTCCGCACCGCTGACTCCAGAGCTTTTTCCAATAGCCCTTTTGCCTTCGCATAATCACCAAGGTCTTGAAGCACCGTGGCCAAATTCGAATA
>JAEUUR010000386.1 GCA_016787465.1 Saprospiraceae bacterium
AATTAAAAACTACGCTCTCTCTGCTGCTGGTTTTGTTTTTCAAACAAGCATACACACAAACCATCGACTACCGAAAAGTTTGCCTTCGGGTCGACAGCTTTCAACAGGCCGCCAATGCATTCCGGAAGGACAAAAAATGGGACGATGCCCTGGCTACCTTGGTTCACTATGAAGCATTCATCCGGAATACCGTTGGCCCAACCGACTCCCTGATGGCTGAATACTGGAATGATTATGGCGTCTTGTTAATTGATATGAAGGATTATGCAAAGTCGGATAGTTTCCTTCGAAATGCCATCCGCATATTGGAACTCACAGGCGATTCAATCACCTGCAGGTAGAATTGCTCAGAGCGATTGTATTTTTTTAAGAAGAAATTGGCGCCTCCGGCGTTGAATTTCACCGCTGCCATCGTGCTGGTGATCGAATCGCCCGACACTTCCAAAATCCGGATCGCTTTCCCTAAAAAACTATCCGATTTTGTGTAGTCTTTCATATCGATCAGCAATACCCCATAATCATTCCAGTATTCAGCCATCAGGGAGTCGGTTGGGCCAACGGTATTCCGGATGAATGCTTCATAGTGAACCAAGGTAGCCAGGGCATCGTCCCATTTTTTGTCTTTTCGGAGTGCATTGGCGGCTTGTTGAAAGCTGTCGACACGCAGGCAAACTTTTCGGTAGTCGATGGTTTGTGCGCAGGCTTTGAAAAAAAAGAAAACCAGCAGCAGGGAGAGGGTAGTTTTTAAATTCATCCTTCAATTTTGGGAGCTAGTGCTGCATCCGGGAAATAATGTGCGAATCCTTTGGGTTGATTTTCCGCTATCCTTCGTTGGCAAAAACTTCATTTATTCCCGATAAACTTAGTTTTTCCGCCTTGGCTATCGAAAAATCACCCTCAAACTATTCGGCGCTTATTTCCCGGATGCAGCACTAGTAAGTAATCGTTTGGCTCTCAAAAATAGGGTTTTATTTTTTAACCGCAAGGAGCGCATGTTGTTATACCTTACCTTTGCCGCCCTTACGCCCCCGTTTGACGAAGCTAGAGCTTCGTCGGAACAGGCGCTTACCTTTGCCGCCCTTACGCCATCACGATCATGCTCCACGCTTTACGCATTCGGCTCAAACAGGAACTCGACATCTTTCGCGGCAAAAAAAGCCGTATCCACCGCGGCGTAGCCCTGCGGCACGCATGGTACGGCAACCAATACGGCGGTTTTTACGCGCACCCCGACACGCTTGGGCCTAACTCGATCGTGTATTCCTTCGGAATCGGGGAAGATATTTCCTTCGACCGGGCCATGATCGAAAAGCACGACTGCCAGGTGTTCGGGTTCGACCCGACGCCCAAATCCATCGAGTGGGTGAAGCGGCAACAGACGCCGGAATCCTTTCACTTTTTTGAATATGGAATCGGGCAAACCACCGGGTTCGTGCAGTTTAATTTGCCGAAAAACAAAGACCACGTGTCGGGAAGCATGGTGCAACATCCGTACCTCGACGAGCAGAACAGCATCACCGTGCCCATGAAATCGTTCGCCGATATTACCGCCGAACTGGGCCACCACCGGATCGACGTATTAAAAATGGACATCGAAGGCGCGGAATACGGCGTCATCCAAAGCATATTGGATACCCCGGTTGAAATCGGTCAGATCCTTATTGAAATTCACGAGCGCTTTTTCCCCGACGGGCGCACAAAAACGCGCGAATTGCTGGATCGGCTGCGCGCCAAAGGATTTGAGGTGTTTGCGGTGTCGGATTCGCTGGAGGAGATTTCGTGGGTGGGGAGGTAAAGGCGCCGCAGGGAGATCATCTACAGGGGGTTAAAGCTGGAGTTATCGCATAGAAAAAGCGCATGAAGTCCTTTCGGAAATCATGCGCCACATACCTAAGTTATTAACTATTTTCTATGGTTATTCTATTTTGCTGCTACGTACATGAGCTTGCCCGTGGAGTATTTACCGTTTGACAACCCGCAACGGTACACCATGATTTGGGAAGTAATTCCATCCGGTTTCCAGGAAACACTTGAATTCTCATTTTCAAAAATCCTGGAATACTCCAGTTTACCTGTCAAATCCATGATTTCGATAGAGATGATGGAAGTACCCACCGGGGCCAAAAACCGGACTTCATTGCTGAATGGATTCGGTGCTGTAATTACCTGGTTCAAATCGGGAGTGACGGATTCAGGTTGTCCATCCTGATTTTCCGACCTGTTCTGTTGATTGGGTTCTCCCTCCATTGGATGGTATACGCCGTTCAATACATGGTCGATGACTTTCACCTGATCGGCAACGGAACTGTTGTGCGTCATCAAAGGCGCCAAAGTTGAAAATTCGGTTTGCGTCAAATTGTATGGGTTGCGCCCGGCCAACGCCGCATTGGCCAAAACGTTGTAATAGAGTAAGAAATCCATTACTTCCGTTGTAGAGCCGTTAACTTGCTGCAAGAGCTGCAACGCCGTACTGTTGTTCCCCAAATCCAGGTGGGTTCCTACCAGAATTTGTTTATCTTCCTGTTGATTTCTGTTTGTCAACAAAGTAACCGCCCTGGTAGTTCCTGGTTGAAACAAGGAATCCGGCACAGAAGATGGCAGCATGCGAACATAGGCATTCATAAGGTCGTTGCGATAAGGCAATGACATACCCGAGTTAAGGTATTGATTAAATAATTCGTTGCACAATGGAGGGTTCGGACAAGGGTCGGTATAGATGCAGGTTGCTGTTGAAGTACTGGGCCCATTCACCTTGGATACCACCGGAGAATAACATTTCAGGATAGTGTTTGTATTATTTGCCGATTCCGTTCTTTCATAGTACGCAAAGGATGGAACACTGCGAATATCCAGGAATGGATCGTTGCAATCCCAGGTGAATTTGTTGTCTGGATAGTAGTTGGGGTTTTGAGGAATCCGTTGATTGGCAAATAATCCTTTGACATCCCATGAAACCTCGCCCACAGCCCCTTGGTAGGTATTACACCTGACTTTTATGTTGGAATTGTCCTGCTCAAAACGATTGGCGATGTTCATATCGGTAAACGTGTTGACTTCTACTGTGGCTCCGGCATTAGCCAGGGAGTTTTTGATTCTGGCGCCCCAGTTTTCGAAATCCGGATTGGAATCAAAAAGGCTGGTATTCAGGCTAATCCCTTTGGTGTTTTCGGAATGCACGCCGGCCGGGTCACCGTCTTCTGTATCAATTTTATCCGGGATATGTTTAAAATCGCATCCCCAGATGGTAGGCGTGATGTTTCCGCGCACGTTAACACCTTGGTACACCCGATCGAAAATTGCGTTGATCGATGCGGTTGTTCCAACTCCTCCCAGCATGGAAGCGGATTCAACACCGACATAGAGTTTTTCGTAATGCGCCAGGGTGCCGTTGAGTTTGTGAATTGTTATTTTGGAATCTGTTGCATAAATGCCGGAGGGGCGTTCTTTCCAACTGGCAAATTCCCCGTCTGCGATCGAATTTATGAAGCGAACATTGTTGAAAGTTATATCTTTTACTGAACGGATTTGGCAACCTAATTCAGAAGCAATCGGCGAGCCGGGTCCTTGATAAGAAGGTTTATACGTTTCGTCTGCCAGCAATGAACTGAACTCAAAAATGGTGTTCGCAAGATGGCTGAGGTTAGACGCCGGCATTCCGTTAGGGCCGGACATTGGGTTCCACACAATACCTTTTCCGCAGTTTTTGAACTTACCGCCTTGTGTAAGCATACGACCGCCGCCTTTACCCAGATTATCATTGTATACCTGCGAATAAATCGTACCGACAGCACTGCCAATGGCATTTTGGCTTGACTTTCCGCTCCAGGCAGCATTGCCCAACACAACGCCTCTCACGGCATTTTCAATTCGGGTTTCAGCCCCATTGATGGCAATATATCCTTGCAGTGCTCCTGCATTCGCTGTAGGAATCCCTTCTACGATAATTCCGTCCCACATTTGTTCCGAACCACAATTAATTCCTTTCAATACTGCATTTTCTTTGATGTATAATTTCCCGCCGGGTTTGACGGTAATTCCGCTTTTTTTGTTTTCAAAATCATTCTTTGAAAATGCAAATTGAACTTCAAGGCCGCCTTTAATCGTGAGTGTTTTCCCATGAGGGACAATGATATTACCACGAATTCTGTATGGGTTTTGTTTTGTATTAGGATCCCATATTTCGTTGTTTGCCAATGTATAATCGCCATTCTGGTGGAAAAATCCGCCTGAAGCGCCTTGCTGATATTGACAATCGCCGGTGTATTTGACAATGGTAAATGTTTCATCTCCATTTTCCATTTCATTGTTGCCGAGGATCATAAAGCCGCCGTCGGAGGTTTGTAACAACCCGAATGCGCAGGAGCCTTCAAGTCCTTCCTGGTCGGCAAGGAAATGTTGTTGCCACATATTTTCCAATGTTGTTGCATCGTATTTTGCCAGGTAATGAACTTCCGCTTTGTTGCAAAGATCAATGGGGGGCAGTCCACAAATATCCCGGTCGGCAGTAGTGGTGCCTAATACAATATTGCCGTCATTTTGGTCGACTACAATCGAGGCATAAAAATCACCACCGCTGGCATGCGCTACGTTTTCAGCGCCCAAAAAGTTTCCAGACAGGTCGAATTTCAATAAATGTACATAGGCATCTTTGTATGCGCCATACCGGTGAACCGGATCGGGGCAATCCAGGCCACGAAGTTCTACGCCGTTCAAACCATCACGGTGCATGCTTTTATAATACCCAGCCGTCATTTCCAAGGTATTCATTTCAGCTGAAACATATACCAGGTTGTTGAAAGTATTATGAACGATACTGCGGCCCACATCTTTTGAAACGAAGCTGGTTTTAGATCCAAAAAGTTTATCCATTACAGGTGCTCCATTTTCGGAGTCATCGCCCCAACCAGGTGCATTATCACTTTTCCCAGGTGTGCATGGGCCGTATTGAGTAATACATGTGGGGTCGTCCCAAATATCCTGGGTATTTATGTTACTGGGAGGCCCTGCGTTGGCAGGTGGTTCTCCAAAGCTTGTGTAATCGAACCGTTTTGAATTAAAATATTTAAAGTTAGCCTCACTTAAACCCGATCCAATCTGAGTCACATTAAAAATGCCTACAAGTACATCATAGTCTAAAATGAGTCGTGAAGATTCTGTAGGAAGATGATCATCTGCATTGTATCCATCTGTGTTTTGAGGAATTAAATATTTCCAATTTTGGTCACAAACAGCTTTGAACCCAGTAACTAAAACATAAGTTTCCCCATTGTCTGTAACTGTTTTACAATCATAAATCTTTCCGTCAAGGTCTTCCAATACCGTGGTACTGTTAGCCATCGGAAGCCCTGCATTATTTAGAATCGTAAAAAAGGTAGGGCCTTGGTCGGGAGATCCACCTTTAAAACCACCCGTGCATAACAAATCTCCATCGGTCAATTCTTGAACGGAAAATATACGTGGAACTCCACCGGAAGAATTTGGAGACACCTCGATGGGTTGGGCCCATGAAACACTGTAGTTTGACTGTGACAATTTTACCAAAAGCCCTTTTGAACCCTGCCAACCTGCCAAAATACAATCGCCGGATTGCGTTTTGATCACCTGAGCAAAAGCGCCGCCGCCCAAATTATAATCACGGTAGCTGCTGTGCTTTAACGCGCCGAATTTGTCTATCACAGCAAATGCCGGCACACGCGTCTGGCCATTATTTGTTTCTGCATAGCCAACCACGACAAAATCACCGTTGTTCATTTCAACAGCATTAAATGCCCAGGTGTCTTCAGCAGATGTACCGTTTATTTGAAAATCAACGCCGGATGTCCATTCAACACCAGGGCCTCCCTGCTGGGCCAATAAAAAATCTGGCAAAGTCGAGAACAGGAAGATCAAAAAATAAAACACCAAGAATTGAAAAGAAAAGGTGTTAGAAAGAAATGATTTTTTCATTTTTAAGTAGTTTTTGTGAATAAATGTTTTTGTGTTTTACCTGCAAGAATGCTTGACCGTGCAAAAGTGTTTGAAGTGCGCCTTGGAATTAATAACAAATTGTGCAAGCACTTCTGAATAAATATTGCCTTCATCAGGCTTTAAAATATACCGTAAAAAAAAAGACCGTTGAAATCGACTTCGATTTCAACGGTCTTTTGCAAAAAACAGCCAGATTCTAAGATTTTTGAAGATGTAAAAAAGGAACAAAATTGAACCTTACTTCTGTCAAGTGTTAGACCTTACTCTTATAGCAGGTGGAAACTATCGTTATTTTTACGGGTACTCTACCGCACTACCGCAAACTTCATCCGGTAATCCAGCTTGATCTTACCCAGCCGGATATCCTCCAGCTTGCGCTGAATGAGTCGTTTTTTGAGCGGCTTGAGTCGTTCTACGAACAATACCCCTTCGATGTGGTCGTACTCATGCTGGATCACGCGCGCGTTGATGCCGGTGTAAACGGCCTCGTGTTCCACAAAATTTTCGTCTTGCCAGCGGATGCGGATTTGTGCCGGGCGTTCCACATCGCCCGTTACGCGGGGGATGCTCAGGCAGCCTTCTTCATACGTCCAGGGTTCGCCGCCTTCTTCTATGATCTGGGCATTGATAAACACACTTTTAATACCCCGGTCGGTTTCTTCGGTTTCCTTTTTACGTTCCACCTGCTCGGTATCAACCACGAACAAACGGATAGCCAGACCCACCTGCGGAGCTGCCAGGCCCACGCCATCGGCCTGGTACATGGTTTCCCACATATTATCGATCAGTTCCTTCAATTCGGGGTATTCCGCATCGATGGGTGTCGCTTTTTTCTTCAAAACAGGCTGCCCGAAGGCGTAAATCGGTAAAATCATGGTCAATTCGTTTTCCAGTCGTGGGCTTCCATGTAGTATTCCAAAATCAGTGCAGCGGCAATTTTATCTACCAGCGCTTTGTCGCGGCGTTTGCTTTTTTTCGGCACGCTTTGGATAATGATGCGTGAAGCTTCTTTGGATGTGTAGCGTTCATCTTGCAACACAACCGCTTTTTCCGGAAATTGTTTTTTCAGTTTTTCAATAAATAATTCCACCTCTGGGGCAATTTGGGAGGGTGTGCCGTCGTCGTTCGTCGGATACCCCACCACAAAAAACTCCACGGGTTCGCGGCCGCAATAATTTTTCAAATACTCAAGCACTTCGCCCGTCGGAACGGTAGCCAGTGCACCGGCAATGATGCGCAGCGGGTCGGTAACTGCCAAACCCGTGCGTTTGGCGCCATAATCAATGGCAAGGATGCGGCTCATGGGGCAAAGGTAACCACGGATTAAACGGATTGGAAGGATTTTATGGATTTATCTGATTACCATCAAATACTTGCCCGATACCAACGATTAATAATTGGCATACGCACACCCGTAGCCTTCGCTTATTTTTGAGGCAAATTTCCAAACCGGTGACCCACCCTATTCAAACATTCGCCACCCTATTCTTCAACAAAATTGCCCTGCTTTGGGGCAAGGTTAAAACATTTGCCAAACGCAGACCGAAAACTACCGGTGCGCTTTGTGTTTTGTTCCTGTGTTGGCTGGTCTGCCTGCCTCGCCCCTTGTTCAACGAGCCGCTATCGGTGGTATTGGAGGATCGAAACGGCGAGCTCCTGGGCGCGCGCATAGCAGGCGATGGTCAGTGGCGTTTCCCGGCCGTGGATAAACTGCCTGAAAAATACGTGGACTGTGTGGTGGCTTTTGAAGACAAACGGTTTTGGTGGCATCCGGGCGTCGATCCGATCAGCCTCGTGCGCGCGATCCGGCAAAATATTTCCAGCGGTAGCGTGGTGAGCGGCGGCAGCACCCTTACCATGCAGGTGATCCGTATGGCACGAGGCAATCCCGACCGCACACTTTGGGAGAAAATTGTGGAGGCGTTCATGGCCACCCGGCTGGAGCTGACCTATTCAAAAAAGGAAATCCTCTCTCTGTATGCCTCCCATGCACCGTTCGGAGGAAATGTGGTGGGCATCGAAGCCGCCTCCTGGCGGTATTACGGCAAACATCCCGGCCTACTGAGTTGGGCCGAAGCCGCTACCCTGGCAGTGTTGCCCAACAGCCCCGCCCTGATCCATCCCGGCCGCAACCGCGACGCCCTGATCGCCAAACGAAACCGGTTGCTCGAGCGCCTGCGCGACGAAGGCAAAATCAATGAAGATGTGTGCTTCTACGCCAAGGATGAACCCCTACCGGAAGCCCCTTTGCCGCTTCCGCAATTGGCGCCGCACCTCGTCGACCGGCTGATGCTTTCCGATTCGCTGGGCGTTGCCGCCGGTCGCACGCGTTTCCATACCACCATCGACAAACACTTGCAGGAACGGGTGAATGAAATCCTGATTCGTCGGCAGGAAGTATACCGCGGGAACGGCGTGTACAACATGGCCGCCGTCATCATCGACGTGCCTACAGGTGAAGTGCTCACCTATATCGGCAACGTGCAAGGCGCCGGAAAAGAACACGGCGATGCAGTCGACGTTATCCGGGCGCCACGCAGCACGGGCAGTATTCTCAAACCATATTTGTATGCCCTGGCGCTTGAAAGCGGTGATATCCTGCCGGAAGGATTGCTTCGCGACATACCTACCCAACTCGGCCAATACAAGCCGGAAAACTACTACGAAACCTACGACGGCGCCGTACCGGCCCGGCGCGCGTTGATCCGCTCATTGAACGTGCCTTTTGTGTTGCTACTCCAGCGTTACGGCCTGGAAAAGTTTCATTTTAACCTGCAGCGGCTCGGCCTGAGCACCCTCAACAAACCGCCCGATCACTACGGCCTGTCGATCATTCTCGGCGGCGCTGAGGCCAACTTGCTCGATATCACCAATACCTATGCTTGTATGGGCCGCACCCTCGGCGCATTTTACGATCGCAACGGCCGGTATGCCCGCAACGATTTCCGTTCTCCCACTTTTCTAAAGCGTAAACAATCTCCTGGCCAAAGTAAACAACTAACCGCCAGCAACGACCTGCTTTCCGCCGGCGCTATCTGGTACACCTTCGAAGCCATGCGCGAAGTGGAACGCCCCAACAGCGCCGGGGAATGGGAAATGTTTCGCGCAGGAAGGCCCGTAGCCTGGAAAACCGGCACCAGCTTCGGATTCCGCGATGCCTGGGCTGCCGGCGTTACCCCGCGTTATGCCGTCGGCATATGGGTGGGCAACGCCGACGGCGAAGGCCGCCCCGGGCTGATCGGCGTAGAATTCGCAGCGCCGGTGCTGTTCGAAATATTTGATCAATTGCCCCAGGAAGCCCGGTGGTTCGACCCGCCGTACGACGACATGGAGCAAACGCTCGTTTGCCGCCAGAGCGGTATGAAGGCAGGCGTTTATTGTGAATCAGATACCCTGTGGATTCCGGAAAGCGGTTTGAAAGCAGGCGCTTGCTCTTATCACCAATTGCTTCACCTCGACGCTTCTTCGCAATTTCAGGTGACCGGCGATTGTGAATCGCCCTCCAACATGCAACATGTCCCGTGGTTTGTTCTGCCCCCTGTGGAAGAACATTATTTTAAAAATAAAAACCCATGGTATCTGAGCCCGCCGCCATTCCGGGCCGATTGCGCAGGCACTCAAAATGCGCAACGACAATCGCCGTTGCAGCTCATTTATCCCAAAGAAGCTACCCGAATTTATGTGCCCATCGACTTGAACGGTAAATTGAGCAGCACCATCTTTCAGGTGGCCCACCGGGTGCCTGAGACAGAGGTATTTTGGCACCTCGACGGCGTTTATTTGGGAAGTACCAAAACGTTTCATCAAATGGCCCTGCAACCGAGCATCGGCCATCACCAACTGGCGCTGGTGGATAAAGATGGTTTCCGTTTGGAACAGTCGTTTGAAATTATAGGCAAAGGGTCGAAGGGCAAATAAGGTGTAATCGCTTCGTCGGCCTGAAGGCCACCTTACTGGACCGGCTGAAGCCGGTGTTACCAGTATCAAGTATCCAGCATCAAGTATCAAGTATCCAGACATATCTTTGTAGCACATTCTGAAAACTTTTGGCATGCGCTACTTATTGCTTATCCTCGGTCTGCTATCTGCACAGTTATCTTTTGCACAGTCAAATCAAGTCGACCGCCGACAATCTGCCGCTGCGGCGGCGGCGGCGTACAATATTAAACAACAGGTTGACTGTTTTTCAAGCAAGTTTGACGCCGGCAACGTTTCGGTTCGTCAGGGTGAATTCCAGGCGGCAATCAACCATTTTGAAGAAGCCAAAGCTTGCCCCGATGCTCAAAACAACGACAGGCGACTTCAGGAACTGGAGTCGTTGATCAAATACTGTCTGGAACGCATCGGCAGCCATAAATCGGCGGAAAAAACATCCGAAGATATCGCCACTGAACCAACCAATTCGGCAGTCGTGATTAATGCGCCTGGCCGTGGCAAATTCAGTATCAGCAAAGCGCTGCGCTACAATACCGATCCGAACTGCTTTGCCATAACGATGAATGAAGCCAACAGAGCATTCCGGGGTGGGTACTGGGACGATGCCGCAAAACTCTACCGCGCTGCCAAAACCTGCGCCGATGCCAGTCAGCCAGATCGCGAGTCAATGAACAACCGCATCGAAGCCTGCCAGAATGCCGCCATACAGGAATTGGAACGAAGCAAAGAAGCTGCGCTTTTTTCGGAACAAAAAGCAATCAGCGAACGGCGCGTCACGCTTGCCACCAAACTCGCCAATGATGCCATGGAGCTGATTCGACAGGGCAACCGGTCGCTGGCTTTTCGCCTGGCTGATTGTGCCAATTTTTACATTGCACCGGAAGACAACGCCGATTGCATGAAAGCTATGATTTCGGCGAAGTTTTACTCTCCGGCATTTTCGGATAACAATGTCATTCAACCTCCATTTGCTTACCACCTTGCCGAAGATCCTTCTGCAACGGCAATTTTAAGGTTCGGTTGGCTGGAAAAAGAGTTGTTGTTGTACGCCTATTTCCCTGCCGGCAGAAGAATGACTGCCTGGTCGATCCCTGAAATGACGCAGGTGTTTGATTTTGTAGCGCCTACGCTCCAAGATCCTGTCAGTTTCGACATCTCACCTGATGGCGGCTTTCTGTACATCGGCACAAATTTTTTTGCACTTCCCGACAACCAACTAATTGAGCTTGAATCACCCGGCCTGTACTGTTTCAGTCAGGATGGCAAATACTTTTATTACGAAGACAACCGCGCCGGTGTAATCCGCTCAGTAAAAATCAATTCGGGGTACAGCGATATGCAACAGGTAAAAAAGGGAACCCGTAGTAAATCCGTTGCCGTTCAGGAAATCACGATTCCCATTGAATCGAAATTGTTCTCGCTTGCTGCTGATCAGGATTTTATCTGGCTGGGTTATGAAGACCGGGTGGTAGCTTCCAGAAAATCGAGCAAAGCAGCCAAACTTGGCAACAACCTTGTGTGGAAATTCGATGCTTCGGTGTACGGAATGGTGATCAATCCGGAAAGACGAGAATTGTTAATCAACGCAGATTCGGTGGTGTATTATGGGTTTCTGAATTGGTCGCCGACATCATCCGACACAACCTGGATTTCCGTTAAAAAAGTATTCAATGGCCCTTTAAAAGGTTATACCGTAGGTAAAGACACTTTGCTCGGATTCAGCATCGTCAGCAAAACCGACGTCTTTGAGGGCGACTATTCAATTTTTGCCCCTGAAAGCAATCAGGTGATGCACCGATTTAATGGCAGTCATTCGCTGGTGGTAGGATCGGTTGCGTTCTCTTCCAACGGCCACTGGCTGGCCACCACTGAAAATGGCGCGATTTTGCTTTGGCCCATTCACGACAGCCAAACCAAACCGCCCGTTACCTACGAAACCAACTTCGACGATCACCTGAGCTACGATGGTGCATACCTGGTATCCAATAAACAATCACAATTGCAGGTTTATCAGGCCGATCAGGCCGGGAAAGGGCCCATTGCATCTTTCGACAAACATCCGGATTCGGCCCTGCCCAGAGGTGAAAGCCGGTATTGGGCGGTTTTTTGGGTGGATACAAACCAATTGATGCTCCGGAACCTGGAATCAAACGTGGCACTTAAGCTTAAAACCAAACAATTTTCAACTGACGATGTAACCAATTTCACGTTCGACCCTACTGAAAACAAATATTTCGCCGCGGCCAATTCCGAAGGGCTGGTCACCGTGTGGTCGCTGGCAACAGGAAATGAAATTGCATCCAGGCAATTCGGTGGCTTTAACACACAGGTACTATATCAACCCGGAACCGACCGATTGATTGTCATTTCACAAAAAAACTACTCGGAATTTGCCGCCAGAAGCTCTTTTTATTTTTGGAATTTCCTCGACCCCGACTCGAAGCCCGAGCCCATTCCGTTGTATGATTATCAGGCGTCGCTGGCAACTGTTTCAGAACAAGGCGACATGATTGCACTAAGCGACCGGTACACGATTCATGTGTTTTCCCTGCTGGAGGGGAACCAGGAACTGGCCGTGATAAATCCGAGCGCAAACATCAATCAAATCCGTTTCCGGCCCGATGGCGGGGCGTTGGCAGGCGGTTGCGACAACGGAACGGTGATTACCTGGGAGCCTTCCGGAGGCGCGCCGAAAATCAAGTTTATTTACAATTCAGGCGGTGAAAACTTTTTGATCTCCCATATGGCCTACACCAGCGACGGGCAGTCGCTGCGCATCGGCTATTTTGGCCAACTTGCTACCATCGAATTGAATTCTTTCGACCTCCGTGAGTCTATGCAGTCGGGGTCAAGATGGCTTAATTCGTTTACTCCGGCGCAAATTCGCGAATACCAACTGGAAACGGCCTGGCAATTCACCGGCTTTTTTGAACGGTTGGAAGACGAAGGCGATTATCCGTTAATCCGCTCTTTTTTCCATTATTTTAAAG
>JAEUUR010000413.1 GCA_016787465.1 Saprospiraceae bacterium
GCGTACGTGCAAGCATAGGTACGCGCGCCCATTCCTGCGCATGGCGTTCCAATTCGTCACGAACCCGGCGTAGCAATGGATAATAAACTTCGCTCAGCGCATTTTTAAACAACAACGGTACCGCTGTGTTGTTGATATCCTGAGAGGTAAGTCCGAAGTGGATGAACTCTCGTAAATTTTCCAATCCCAGCTCATCAAACCGCTCTTTGAGGAAATATTCCACGGCTTTTACGTCGTGGTTGGTTGTTTTTTCAATGGATTTTATTTGTTCCGCATCTGCCAGACTGAATCGTTCAAAAATGGCGTTCAAGTCATCGATCATTTCTTCATTGAAAGATGCGAGTTGAGGCAACCCGTACTGACACAACGCGATGAAATATTGGATTTCCACAAAAACGCGGTAGCGAATCAGTGCGTATTCACTGAAATAAGCGCTCAGTTCTTTCGTTTTGTCACTGTACCGCCCGTCAATAGGGGAAATGGCTGTTAATGTCATGTCCTGCTGGATTTTAGAACGGCAAATTTCGCTTTTTTCCAGCATTCAAGCGGATGTATACTTCGCAATGTTTGGTTTTGTAAAAAGCCTGCGGCTAAAGCCTTGGTTTACAACATGAAGTATCAAAATCACCCAGGGTTAACTATGAGTTTCACTTTAGCTACTCATTCCACCTGATTTTAAAGCAGCGGATCATTACCTTTGCGGCTCTATTTCACTATACAAACAAGATAAAATGAAACATTTCCTGACAATGCTTTTGTGCCTGATTATGTTCTCTGCCTGCAACGGCAATCAGCAAAAAATAGATAATTTGGTAAAGGAGATTGATGAGGTACACGACGCTGCGATGAAGGATATGGCGGAAATGAACCGAACAGCTCGCTCCATTAAAGAATTTTTGATTTCAGCGTCCATGACACCGGAACAATCCCAGGAATATGCCAAAACCCTCAAGGCTATGGGTGATGCTGAAAACACCATGATGTCGTGGATGCGCGATTCCAAATACAACGATAAAGAAACTCAAAATGCGCCGGAAGGCATCAAATACCTCGAAGAACAGAAAAAATTCATTCAACAAAATCACGAAGACATTAAAGCCGCCACGGCAGCAGGAAAAAAAATGTTGGGAGAGTAACCTGTCGACCATGTCTTCGTCTAAAACACAACACTACATTGCTATGAAACTTAATTCATTATTCACAACGCTTACTATTGCAATTCTGTTTTCTTGCCACACCGCTCAAAAAGCGCAAACGGTGGCAGCCCCTGTGTCCAATCAGGTAGCCACTAAACCATCATTTGTAACCTGGGATAAAAAGATGGTTGACCTTGGTCAGGTAAAAAAAGGCGAAAAAAAGGAATTGTTTTTTGAGTTCACCAACACGTCCGGGCAAGACATTCAAATTGACATAGTGGATGCTTGTGCATGCACGACGGTCGATTTTCCTCGCGGTGTAATTGCCTACAAAGAGAAAGGTAAAATTACTGCGGTATTTGACAGCACAGAAAAAGAGGCTGGCGAAACGATTGGAATTACGATCGTATTTAAAAATACCGATGAACAGGGAAATCCTAAAATTGAATCGGTTGAATATAAATTTGAATTGATCAAGTAGGACATCCAAATCGCCACCTATTGAGGAACAAAGGGAGTCAGCCAGAATTTAACTGGTTGATTCCCTTCTTTTTAGCTCATCACGAATACGAGCAGCCATTTCATAATCTTCTGCATCCAGCACTTCCTGCAGCCGGCTTTTGAGCGATTCTACCGGCCAAGATTCTAAAGCTGTTTCATCCAGTGTAGTAGTAACTGGAACGGCGGCGAAACCGCCACCCTCTTGTTCTTCCAAAACAACACCGGCTGCTTCGAGAATGAAATCATAGGTAAAAATCGGACAATCGAAACGCACGGCCATGGCAATTGCATCGGATGTTCGGGAGTCAATTTCAAATAACTCCCCTTCCTTCATACAAACCAGTCGTGCGTAAAAAATACCGTCCAGCAAATTATTTATGATAACCTCCTTGAGCTTGATATTGAACGTGTCGAGTGCGTTTTTGAATAAATCGTGGGTAAGCGGACGGTTAGGCGTCATTTGCTCAAGCGCAACAGCAATAGCCTGCGCTTCAAAACTTCCGATCACAATTGGCAAGCGACGTTTACCCCGCTTTTCACCCAATACAACTGCATAGTTGTGCGATTGGGTCATGCTATGTGACAACGCGACTATTTCTAATTCTATGCGTCTCATTTACTGTTATTTGAATCCGCGAAAATACCGATTTTTAAAATCAACCTTGCGATTTAAATTTTTTGAGCGCCTGAGTTAAACGAGGCACCACGTCAAACAAATCTCCGACAATACCATAATCTGCCGCTTTAAAAAAGGGCGCTTCCGGGTCCTTGTTAATCACCACAATCACCTTGGAATTATTCACCCCTGCGAGGTGTTGAATTGCGCCGCTGATACCGATGGCGATGTATAAGTTGGGTCGAATGGCTATGCCGGTTTGTCCAACGTGTTCATGATGCGGGCGCCAGTGGCTGTCTGCTACGGGCCTGGAGCAAGCGGTTGTAGCGCCAAGTACTGCTGCTAAATCTTCCACGATATTCCAGTTGCCCGGTTCCTTCATTCCGCGGCCTGCAGAAACCACCATTTCGGCTTCCGGGAGCGGCACAATACCCTCCTGGGTACGCACAGATTTTACACGCACACGGCCTTTCTGTGAGTTAACCGAAACATTTTCAACTGAAACAGCTGCTCCACTAACTTCCGGCTTTACTGCATTACCCATTAGGGAAAGCACATTGACGGATGCGCTCAACTCAAATTCAGCAATAGCCTTGCCGGAAAAAACTGACTTTTTAACCCGGATTCCATTGCCGGAAACGACAGGCAAACTATTTGCACCTGAAACCAACCCGCCGTTTAACCTTACAGCAAGGCGACCGGCTACTGCTTTGCCGGTAGAGCTGTGGCTTACCACCACCAATTTCGCACCTACTTGTTTGGCAATGTCGGCAATAGCTGAAGTGTAAGCTTGGCTATCAAAATGATCGTATGCGTTATCGGAAACATTTAAAACCCTGGAGGCGCCATATTTCCCCAGTTCTCCGGCATCCTTTACCGAGCCTAATGTGATGGCTACACAAGAAACGCCTAATATATCAGCTGCTTTTTTGCCGTAAGTTACTGCCTCAAAAGCTGCTTTTTTAAATTGCCCCCGCGGGGATTCTGCAAAAACAAGCACCATAGGAGTTGATCGTTGTTTGTTGATCGTTGTTTGTTGTTAAATAACTTTGGCTTCTTCATGAAGCAACCTTACCAACTCGTCCATGTTTTCAGGATCGATGAGTTTCACGCCTGCTTTGGCCGGCGGCAAGGTGTATTGTACGACTTTAGAGTTTTCATCAAAAGCAACCGGTTGCACCTCGGTTAAGGGTTTAGTACGGGCTGTCATGATGCCGCGCATATTGGGTATTCTTTGTTCAGCCATACCTTTAGCTGCACTGAGTACAAAAGGCAGGTCTACTTCCAGCTCTTCTACGCCACCTTCAATTTCTCGTTCAATGGCGGCAACATTACCGTTGAGGTCCAGTTTAGAAGCGTAAGAAACGTAGGGCAAATCGAGGTATTCAGCTACCATGGCGCCCACTTCCGATCCGTTATGATCAATTGTTTCTTTACCGAAGAAAATAATGTCGAATTTTTGATCAGCAGCATAGGCGGCAATTTGTTTGGCAGTAAATGCCGCACTTTTAGGGTCTGCGTTAATGCGAACTGCCTCATCGGCGCCTATAGCCAATGCCTTTCGAATGGTAGTTTCATTCGCGGCCGGCCCCACATTGAGCGCAACCACCGTGCCTCCAAGCGCTTCTCGGATCTCACATGCGCGCACCAGCGCGTACCATTCATCATATGGATTCATGATAAATTGCACCCCGGCGGCATTGAACTCTGTACCGTCTCCGTTGAAAGAGATCTTGGCGGTCGTGTCGGGTGTTTGGCTGATACAAACTAAAAACTTCATTTTGAACTGGTTATCGGTAATTATTTGATTTTAAGAATAATTTTGCGGCGCGCAAAGGTAGGCACTGCAATTGGCTCAAAAAAACTTCAAGTAAAGTTTCGATGATGCAAAAACAACCTTTCCATATTTTCGTTCATCTAACCACTGTTCAACTGTATATCCATGACACCGCGTCGACAACAATTGCTTCAATTACTTGACTCCAGCCCGGGCGATTCTTTTTTACTGTTTGCACTGGCCAAGGATCACGAAAGCAGTGGCGAATCGGAATCCGCCATGGCGTATTATCAGGAACTTCTAAGAACAAATCCGGATTATATAGGTTTATATTACCACCTTGGAAAACTATTTGAAAAAAATCAGGATTTCAGCGCCGCAGTCCAAACCTATAAAAATGGAATCCGTATCGCTAAGGCAGCAGGCGACCAACATGCAGCCGCAGAACTATCAGGCGCGCTGATGGAATTAGAAGACCCCGATGAATAAAACCAACGTTAAGCATGCGATCAAAAACACATATTAACTTGCTGACAAGCACCTGGCTCATTGCGCTGTTGGGTGTCTTTTTGATGTCGGCCCAAGACAGCGGTTGTAACCGAAGAAATTCCGACTCCATTGCAAGTGCAGCAAAAGAGGCTAAATCAGTTCAATTCCTGGTTAAAAAACTGCAAAACCGCAATCTCCAAGCGGTCAATCATTTAAATGCGCAGGCCAAAGTATATGTAGAAGGCAATGGCCAGTCAATCAGTGCCAATGCCAATATCATCTGGATTCGCGATAGTATTTTGTGGATGAATGTCAAAAAATTCGGGCTGGAAGCGGTTCGGGTACTTGTGACGAAAGACTCCGTGATCACCCTGAACCGACTGGAAAAAACCTGGTCGGCCAGAAGTATGGCGGCATTACAAAACGACTACAGCCTTCCAGAAGGGTTTGCTTTGCTGCAACAGTTTTTATTGGCGTCAGCTTGGCTTGATCCTGCCATGGAATTGAAATCAGGGGTAAAAGATGCGCATCATCAACTTTCCGGAACCACCGACAAAATCGCTGCTGATTATTTGGTAGAAGAAGGTTCGTTTTTATTGAAACGTGAAACATTTGAACAAAAGTCGGATCAAAGAAATGTCTCGTTTTTCTTTGATAATTACAAAAAAACAGGTGCAGCCGGCCAATTTCCATACCTTCGCCGCGTACAAGCTTTTAGTCCGGAAACTGATCAAATCCGGATTGAACTGGAACTTTATAATGTTGAAATAAATGTCCCCAAGCAATATCGTTTTGAAATTCCATCTTCCTATGAAAAAGCTGAATAACCGGCCAATTTTTATCGGAATTGTAGTGGTGTTGCTCTTTGCCCTACCCTATTCCATGTTGGCTCAATCCAAAAAGGAACTGGAAGAAAAGCGCAAAAAAATCATCCGGGATATTGCTGCAACAGAAAAAATGATCCAAAAAACCAAGGCTAACAAAGAAGCGACTTATGATCGGTTTATTGCCTTGCAGAATCAAATTGACAGTCGGGAATCGTTAATACAAACCATTAACTATGAATTGGTTGCCGCCGAAGAGGGCATTCAACGCAATCAGATAGTTATTGCTTCGCTGGAGCGCGATGTTGTTCATCTCAAGGAAGAATATGGCCGAACCATTCGCAGGGCATTCAGGCAAAAAACGATTAATAATCCACTGTTGTTTATCCTGTCGGCCGAAAGTTTAAATCAGGCATTCCGGCGTTGGTTGTTTATCAGAAAATATGACGAAAGGAGGCGTGAACAGGCAAAAGCCATTGCTTCAACCCAGGCAATGCTGAAAAGCAGAACGGCAGTGCTTCAAAGTACCATTCAAGATAAAGAACAGTTATTACAATCCATGGAAGGGCAAAAAGCCTCCCTGAGTCAGGAACTGGTTGAAAAGAACAATATACTTCAGTTTTTGGCGAAAGATGAAGTGCGTTTAAAAACCGACCTGGATAAGAAACAAGCAGCGCATGAGGCTTTGAACCAAGCCATTGAACGTATTATTTCTACTGAAGTGCAAAAACGCGTTGACGAAGCCCGGGCAAAACCCGCCCCTGCACCAGCACCGGCTAAACCACCGGCAGAAAAGCCAAACGCTACGGCTACTCCTAAACCTGAAAAAAAGGAAGCCGCTCCCTCAGAATCGACCCCATTACCGGCAACAACGGATGCGCTTACCGGTTCTTTTGCAAAAAACAGAGGGCGTTTGCCCTGGCCGGTTGAAAGTGGATTCGTGTCAAAAACATTCGGCCGCCAAAAACATCCTACCCTCAAAAATATTGAAATTACCAACAACGGCATTGATATCAGAACGGAAGAAAATGCGTCTGTTCGGGCGGTTTTTGAAGGTGTGGTGGCCGGAACTCAATATATCCCTGGCCATGATTATACCGTAATCCTTCAACACGGGGATTTTTACACTGTTTATTCCAACTTGTCGCAAACTAGTTTGAATAAAGGTGATTCGGTAAAAGCCAAGCAACCCATCGGAACGGTCAGCACCAATTCCATCACCGGTACCACAGAGCTTCATTTCGAACTTTGGCAACAAAAAGAACGATTGAACCCAGGGCTTTGGATAAAAAGGTAAATCAATATTGTTTCCTGAAGAATCGGGGCCAAAAACGAGGTACTTGCTTTTGGTAATCTGCATACGTTGGGTATTTGGATGCAGAAATTTTTTCACTGAAATCACTGCTTCCCAAAAACAACAACATCAACAGGATCGCCCCGGCGAGCGACCAATTCACCCACCGTCCGGTAGCAGCCACGCTGAATAAGTAAAAACTCAGCCAAATGGCCTGTTCAGATGCATAGTTCGGATGTCGTACTTTCGACCACAAACCGCTGCTACAAAAACCTTGTTCGTAAAAGGTGCCAGTTAAGGTTCCCGCAGCTTTTCTTCTGTATTTTTCTTTCTGAAACTCCCACTGCTGCTGATCAGCCAGTGTTTCAAACACGATAAAACCGAGAAATAAAACGCCTGCCAGTAAATCGATCAGGTTTAATGGCGTTGCTGCGCCTTGCCAGGCTACCAAACTCGGCAAAGTGAACAACAATATGAGCCCGTTTTGGTAAAGTGAAATAAAAAACAGGTTGAACAGCCCCCAAATCAACCGGTTTTGAAACATTGGTTGCTGTTCGCGCAACACAGCCCATCGGTAATCCTCTTCTCCTTTCCACGGTATCCAGTGATAACCGCCTCTTCTTGAAAAATTATAAGTGAGCCGCATCGCCCAGATAGTTACCAAAGTAGCCATCAATACCAACCGGTCACTGAATTCCGAATGGTAAGCCACGATCCAAACATATACGATCGGAACAAGGCTCCAAAGTTTGTCGACCTGACTGTAGTTGCGTGTAAGTTCACTCACCAAAAAGCAAGTAAGCCCCACCCCCAACATGATTTTGATCAGTAGCCAAAGAACCGACCATTGCGACGCCGTTAATGGTGTGTCAAAATAAAAGGCAATAACAGGTAGTGTAATCAGGGTGCACAGAAGGATAAGAATTGTTCGCAGCATGTTGCTCTCTGGTTGTTCAATATTGAATGAGCAAAGGTAAAACGGTGCGGTAGGTTTGGTGATTTGTTTGCACCATCACCTCCAAAAAACCGGCAATTGATTGATTTTTAAGCAATTGATCAAATTTCAAGGGTAGAATTGTTTCGCCAGCCTGAACCGACCCGAAATCGGTTGTAATTAAAGTCCGCCCCAGGGCATCCATGAAACGACAGGTCAATTTGCCTTCAGTGGGCAGTGTCAGCGCAAGATTAATATGGCTTGAAGCAGGTTGTGGAAATAACCTGGCTTTAATATGTTCGGCCGGGTCATTTATTTTACTCAAACAAACGGGCTGTACATCCGGACACCAGGATCGAGAAGCAAGCGTACAATCCAGCACATAAGGATTCGGTTTATGATCCTGGTATGCTGCAATGCGCCAGGTTTTGTCCAATTCAACTTCATCTGCCGGATCTTGAATATTCCACTGACAAAGGGTGTTGCGTTGCAATTCAAAATAAGCAGGATCAGCGAGGTTCGCTTGATTGCGGTAAACTGTATAAAAATAAAAAACCGAACGCGCCACATCTCCTTTAGAAGCTTCTCTTGGTTCGAAGGCATCACTGCCCGATTCAGCGAAACGTTCAATGTTTTGGGCAGGGATAGATTGAAATACGAGGTTATTGATGAACCACTTTTGAGTTTGAGCATCCGGAATGTCGATGAATGGTTTATCAGCCCGTGCTTCGTTTACCGCTATCCGGGTCGGATACAAATGGTGCATATCACTGTAGGCGTTCGTACCTTGTGTAGCTCCTTTTGAAACCGGATATGAATGCTCCGTATTCATGCCATTGGAACCGCCATTTTGGAAAATGTATTGGGTGGGATCCTGGGTGGGGTCGAGGTACAATGTATGGCCAGAATATATACAACGGATGCTATCGTCCTGGCTATTCAAAACGCGTGCATACAACGTATCACGTGCATTTGTATAGTCTAAAACGGTTGCCGGCCGATACCTGCTGGCAACGCTATCAATTAGTTCTCCGCCACTCAAGCCAGGAAAAACAGTTTGAAACCCTTGCCCGTTTACCGAAGAAACAAACATCAATCCTGTAAGCATCAAATAATAAACCTTCATGAACACAAAATTAGAACGCTATTGAATTTTAAAGCTGCAAATCTGAGTGAATTTATTGGAATGCTGCGTCTGAAAAAACTTAATTGCAGATATTGTGGAAAACTTTACGAGCTGCTTTTTTGTGTTGTTTGAAAGTGGAAAGACCTTTGCAGCCCTTTGTATTCAACCGAATTTTATGTCTTACGCGATACGCATTGCACCGATTACCGGAATTCCCGCCAGAAAAGTTGAGGCAGTCATCAACCTGCTGGAAGGCGGAGCTACCATTCCTTTCATAGCCCGATACAGAAAAGAAGCAACCGGCGAACTGGATGAAGTTCAAATAGGCGACATTCAGGATGCCTGGAAAAAGCTTCTGGAGCTCGATAAAAGAAAAGAAACCATCCTCCAAAGTATTGAAGAACAAGGAAAACTCACCCCTGAACTGAAAGCTGCCATCGAAAACGCAACTACCATGACCGAACTGGAAGATCTTTATCTGCCATATCGACCCAAACGCAAAACGCGGGCAACAATCGCTATTGAAAAAGGCCTGGAGCCCCTTGCAAAACGCATATTTGCGCAAAAAGACAAGGAAATTGAATCCTTTGCTTCGCAATTCATTACAGAACAGGTTCCAAGCATAGATGATGCCTTGCAAGGCGCCCGCGATATTATTGCGGAGTGGATCAGTGAAGATTTACGAGCCCGCGACAAAATACGCAGGCATTTCGATCGATGGGCAATCATCGCTTCCAGGCTTGTGAAGGGCAAAGAGGAAGAAGGCGCTAAATACCGCGATTACTTCGACTGGAGCGAACCGCTTATAAAATGCCCAAGTCACCGGTTATTGGCTATGCGAAGGGGTGAAGACGAAGGCATGTTAAGGGTCAGTATCGCACCGGAAGAAGAAAAAGCGGTGAACGACCTTGAGCATATTTTTGTAATTGGATATGGCGAAAGTGCGGAACAAGTGCGCACTGCGACAAAAGACAGTTATAAAAGACTGTTGCAACCCGGAATTGAAACCGAATTCAGAAACGCCTCCAAAGAAAAAGCCGACCTGGAGGCCATTCGTGTTTTCACTGAAAACCTGCGTCAATTACTGCTCTCGGCGCCATTGGGAGAAAAAAATGTGATGGGCATCGACCCGGGATTCAGAACCGGCTGTAAAATAGTGTGCCTCGACGCCAACGGAAACCTCTTATTCAATACCGCCATTTACCCGCACGAACCGCAAAAAAGGACGTTCGAAAGTCAGGCTGAAATCGAACATTTGGTGGAAAAATATCAAATAGAAGCTATTTCAGTGGGAAATGGAACAGCAGGCAGGGAAACCATGGATTTTCTTGGGCGAATCAAATTTCAAACACCTGTAGAAATTTATCAGGTGAATGAAGCAGGTGCTTCCATTTACTCAGCCAGCGAGGTGGCCCGCGAAGAATTCCCGAAAGAAGATGTCACCGTGCGCGGCGCTGTCAGTATCGGAAGGCGGTTAATGGATCCATTGGCAGAGTTGGTTAAAATTGATCCCAAAAGTATCGGTGTCGGTCAGTATCAGCATGATGTCAATCAAAACTTGTTGAAAGACAGCCTTGATCGCACCGTTGAAAGTTGTGTAAATGCGGTGGGTATCAACCTGAATACCGCCAGCAAACACCTCCTGACCTATGTTTCAGGCCTGGGTCCGGTACTTGCTCAAAATATCATTCAGTACCGAGCAGAAAACGGGCCATTTAAGAAACGCAGCGATTTGAAAAAAGTGCCCCGATTGGGTGACAAAGCATTCGAACAATGTGCAGGTTTTTTACGTATCCGGGAAGCTGGCAATCCACTCGACAACACCGGCGTTCATCCTGAGCGGTATGCACTTGTGGAAGAAATGGCGCAATCGGCTGGTTGTAAAGTTTCGGATTTGATCAAAGATCGCTCCGTCAGGGTGCAGATCGATCTGAAAAAATACGTGCGTGGAGATGTTGGGCTTCCAACCCTTCAGGATATCATGAAGGAATTGGAAAAGCCTGGGCTTGACCCACGTGGCGCCGCCAAACCATTTGAGTTCGGAAATGTACACAGCATGGAAGATTTGCAACCGGGAATGGTACTTCCGGGTATCGTTACGAACATCACCAACTTTGGTGCGTTTGTAGACATTGGTGTCAAAGAAAGCGGCCTGGTGCATGTTTCCCAAATGGCCGACAAATTCGTTCGAAATCCAATGGAAGTTGTTACCCTGGGCCAACAGGTAACTGTCAGGGTATTGGAGATCGATATGATCAGAAAACGCGTATCACTTAGTATGCGCCTTTGATCATTTTAATTTTTTTCTTTTCTGTCAAATATGGCGCCCCGGATGTTACAACCGCCTCGACAGTATCTAATCCGTTGCTGATCACTGCATATTTGCCTTCAATATAAGCAACTAATACCGGTAGTTTTTTAACGGACACACTATCTGGTTGAGGAACAAAAACATATGCGCCTAATCCGCTTCCTTCCACCAGTGCTTCTAAAGGAATGGATGTATAATTCCTTGATTTTGAAGGCGTAATCTCCACACTGGCGAACAAGCCAGGGGCCAGACGTTTGTTATTGGGATTCAGGCTCAATTCAACTGGATACAATCCGTTGGATGGATCGGCGGCTGGCGCTAAATCATTTACTTTGCCGCTAAACATTTCATTTTCATA